>CAXUMK010000092.1:0-3882 GCA_964251885.1 uncultured Segetibacter sp.
CAAAATATTTACTACTTTGAACAATTATCAGCTAAAAATAAAATAAGATGGATATTCCGGTTAGTACTCAAATTTTGTATTTGTTTCTTCTTGCAATTCCAATTGCGTGCATTGCATGGACTGTAACTCATGAAGAGGTTTTTAGAGAACCACGGGAGTTTTGCGTAAAAAAAAGCCAGGACTGCAGAAGTCTGTTTCAAAGAAAGTTTTTTTATTTATTTACCTGTGAATATTGTTTCAGTCACTATGTAACTGCGGCCATGCTTATTTTAACGCATTATAAGTTAATTTTTACGGATTGGAGAGGGTACTTTATTGGTGGTTTTTCGCTTGTATGGATCGCGAATATTTACATCAGTTTATTTGCTTTAATACGGGTAGACCTGAAAAAAGTAAAATTTGAAGCGAATATAAAAGAAGCCGAGCATAAGAAGGCTGCCGAAGAATAATGGTGGCAGAACTAATAGCTGAATAAAGAGATAAAAGTACAAGTGTGCGACGCAACAATGTTTGGCTTTGTATCATAGCTGACTACCCAAAAATTATTACATTCTCAAATGCTGTAATCTTCATTTTTAATTCTTTATACCTTCGGTTGTTTTACTACTTTTGCGGCCTTAATAATAAGGTTAGCAGGTAAGTCTGCAGACCCAAAGCGAACAATAAAAAATTTTAATCAGGAATGATAAGCGTAAAAAATGTAACCCTTGCTTATGGCAAAAGAGTGTTGTTTGATGAAGTTAACCTGAATTTTATAAAGGGTAACTGCTATGGAGTGATCGGTGCTAACGGTGCAGGAAAATCGACTTTTCTAAAAATATTAAGCGGCGAAATAGAGCCTAACAAAGGCAGCGTGGAAATAACACCCGGCGAAAGACTGGCGATATTAAAACAAAACCAATTCGCTTACGAAGATGATACTGTTTTGAATACCGTGATGATGGGGCACCAGAAGTTGTGGGAAACTATGCATGAAAGAGATGCGATCTATGCTAAAGAAGATTTTACCGAAGAAGATGGCATGCGTGCCGGTGAACTGGAAGGCGAATTTGGAGAAATGGGAGGCTACGAGTCAGAAAGCAATGCCGGAACTTTGTTAAGCAGCCTGGATGTGAAGGAAGAATACCATTACAGTTTGATGAAAGACATCCCCGGAAACCTGAAAGTACGGGTGTTGCTTGCACAGGCACTTTTTGGAAATCCTGATATTTTATTGCTTGATGAGCCTACAAACGGCTTGGATATAGAAACAATTGGATGGCTTGAAAATTTTTTGGCTGATTACCAGAACATCGTGTTGGTAGTAAGTCATGACCGTCACTTTTTAGATACGGTTTGTACTCATGTAGCAGACGTGGATCGGGCGAAGATTAAGATTTTTACAGGTAACTATACTTTCTGGTACGAGAGCAGCCAGTTAATGGCCCGTCAGATGAGCGATAAAAACAAAAAGAACGAAGAAAAACGCAAGGATTTGCTCGATTTTATTGCCCGCTTTAGCGCAAATGCATCTAAGAGCAAGCAGGCAACTTCGCGTAAGAAAGCGCTGGAAAAATTGACTATTGAAGAGATTGAGCCAAGCAACCGAAAGTATCCGGGCATTATTTTTAAACCAGAAAGAGACCCAGGCAACCAGATTTTACCGCAAGCAACAGGAAATATCCCGGCATTATTTTTCAACAGCAGCGCGAAGTGGGTAACCAGATTTTGAATGTGGAGAACCTAAGCAAAGTGGTTGACGGGCGTAAACTGTTCGATAAGGTAAACTTCAGCATCAGCAAAAATGATAAGATTGCTTTTATAAGCAAAGACCCGCTGGCCGTCACCAGTTTCTTCGAAATTATCACCAATGCACAAAAGCCAGCCGGTGGTAAGTTTGAATGGGGCACTACTGTTACCACTGCTTACCTTCCGTTGGAAAATGATGAATTTTTTCAGAATGATCTTAACCTGATGGATTGGCTTCGGCAATACGTTCCGCCTTACGTTACTGATGTAGATGAACCTTTTTTAAGAGGTTTCCTGGGTAAAATGCTGTTTACGGGTGATGAGATTATGAAGAAAACAAAGGTACTTAGCGGAGGTGAGAAGGTTAGGTGTATGATCAGCCGTATGATGCTTCAAAACCCGAATGTGATCGTTCTTGACCAGCCAACCAATCACCTCGATCTGGAAAGTATTCAGTCTTTCAATGAAAGCTGTACTAATTTTAAAGGAATTGTGTTACTTACAAGTCATGACCATACTTTTATACAAACTGTCGCAAATCGTATTATAGAGCTTACACCAAAAGGTATCATTGACCGGTTAATGACCTTTGATGAATACTTTTCAGACGAAAGAGTGAAGAATTTGAGGGAGGATATGTATAAATAAAATCTTTTTAAAAAGTACGTATAAAATTTTAAAATTTGTAGTAGAAGTTATATTTTTGAGTATAAAATACCAGTTTATGGATGCCAAGATAACTTTAAGTTTTGATGCAAATGTGATTAATAAAGCCAAAGAATATGCAGATGCAAACAACATCAGCGTATCGCGGCTAGTAGAATTTCTTTTAAAAAAAGTTACCACTCCGGGCTATCATTCTCTCGAAGATTATCCAATATCAGACTGGGTTAGCCAGGTAGCCGAGGGCGAGGCTGAATATCAAACCCCAAAAAGAAGTAATAAGTCTTTAAAGGATGAATTTTTTGCTTCTAAAAAATGATGAAAATATTTGTTGATGCGAATATTGTGGTTTCGGTAATAAACAAAGAATATCCCCTTTTTACTTATACCTCCCGCATCTTAAGCCTGGCAGATTCTCCTTATTTTCGTGTTTTCACGTCTCCGGTATGTCTTGCTATTGCTTTTTATTTTGCCGAAAAAAAATTTAAAGCAAAGGCTGCTAAAGAAAAGCTTTTGGTATTATGCAAACACTTACATATCACCGAAACGAATGAAAAGTGTGTAGAGCAGGCTTTGCAAAACAACTTAGTGACAGACTTCGAAGACGGATTGGAATACTACAGCGCCCTTAAAAGCGATTGTACCTGTATTGTTACCGAAAACCTTAAAGACTTTTATTTTTCAGAAATAGAAGTAATAAAAAGCCAGGATTTCTTTTTGAAATACATGTCGAAGAAGAAATAACAGCATAAAGTTTTTTTGAAGTAAGCTTCATATCTTCATTTAGCATCGTTGCGACGCTCCGTTTTTACTTTTGTAATTCTGTTCTTCTTTTCCCAAAATAGCCGAAACAATCAATAAAATAACAATCCAAAGCAGCAATTAACGGTTGTATATTATCTAACTAATTACACTAATCCCGGCATTTATATGGCTTAAATTTACGCAGAAGTTTCCCTTTGACGTTTATAAAAAATATTGCTGCTTTTATTGCCGGCTTATTATTAGCTGCTGCTGCAATGTCGCAGCCTTACAAGTATTCTAACCTTAGAAGCAAAAAAATATCCACTTCATCATCCGTAATGGTTGATAGTTTCAGCATTGTTCCGCGTACTTTTTTCATCAAAGGATTCGATAGTTCTTTTTATCGTTTAGACGAAGTAAATGCAACCCTTGCCTGGAAGAAGCATCCGCCGCAAGACAGTGTTGAAATTTTGTACCGCATATTTCCTTACCGTTTGAATGCTGTTTCTAAAAGATTTACCTACGACAGTGTGATGAATAATTTTATTTCTCAGCGGACTGTTTTCAACAAAAGCAACAGGCAGGCAAGCGCCAGCAGTTTGTTCGACTTTGGAACAATGAATTATAACGGCAGCTTTGGCCGGGCATTAAGCTTTGGAAACAGCCAGGATGTAGTCGTAAACTCACAGTTCAATTTGCAGTTAAGCGGGTTGCTTGGCGATAGTATTCATATTGCCGCAGCTATTA
>CAXUMK010000092.1:3892-5055 GCA_964251885.1 uncultured Segetibacter sp.
ATAACATCCCCATTCAGCCTGATGGTACAACGCAGCAGTTGAATGAATTTGACCGTGTGTGGCTGCAGTTTAAAAAAAATGCGTGGGAAGTTAATTTGGGCGATATAGACCTTCGGCAAAATCAGTCTTACTTTCTTAATTTTTACAAAAGGCTGCAGGGAATTTCTTATAGCAATAACTCTAAAATTTCGAAAAACAGTTCTAATAATATGTTGCTGAGTGGTGCAATAGCCAAAGGTAAATTTACAAGAAATGTTTTCGAGGGGCAGGAAGGCAACCAGGGACCTTACCGGTTAAAAGGAGCTAACAACGAAGTTTTCTTTATTGTACTGGCTGGTACCGAAAGAGTTTTTATTGACGGGCAATTGCTGCAGCGTGGCGAAGACCAGGATTATATTATTAACTACAATACTGCTGAAATAACATTCACTCCCCGCAGAATGATAACAAAAGACAGCAGGATACAGGTAGAATTTGAATATGCAGAAAGAAGCTTTCTAAATTCAATGTTTTATGCTGCTGATGAAATAATGGTAAATAAGAAACTTAAAATAAATGTGGCAGCCTACACAAATGCCGATGCCAAAAATTCTCCTATTAATCAAACACTCGACCAGCAGCAAAAACAATTTTTATATAATATTGGCGACAGCATTCAGAATGCTTTTTATCCGGCAGCTTCTTTGGATACCTTCTCAGTAAATAAAATATTGTATGCTAAAAAAGATACGTTTATATCAGGAATGGATAAAACCATTTACGTTTATTCTACCAATGAAGACAGCGCTAAATATAGCTTAGGATTTATTGAAGTGGGGCAGGGCAGGGGAAACTATGTTCCGGATTTTAACGGGGCAAACGGAAAAGTGTACCGCTGGGTGGCGCCGGTAAACGGCGTTTTACAGGGCAACTTTGAACCTGCGACATATCTCGTTACTCCCAAGAAACAACAATTGGTTACTGTAGGCGCTGTGTATGCTATTGATGCAAAAACAAGCATGACTACAGAAGTTGCGATGAGCAATTATGATGTAAATACATTTTCGTCGAAAGATAAGCAGGATGATAAAGGGTTTGCAGGAAAAATGACGATAAACCATTTTATGTATTTGCGAAATCAAAGAGGAAAAGTGTTGCAGCTAAAGGAAAACGGAGGGTATGAA
>CAXUMK010000092.1:5065-19219 GCA_964251885.1 uncultured Segetibacter sp.
TGAATTGATAGGTACGAGTTTTCATCCTCTTGAAAGACTAAGAACAGTAGAGTTTTACCGTGACTGGGGATTGGATTTTGAACCTTCGGCAGCAACGGAGCATTTGCCTTTTGTGAATTTCGAATTATCTGACTCAGCCAACAATAGCTTTAAGTACCAGTCTTCGGCATACATCAGGAGTGACGGATATAAAGGCGTGAGGCAATTGATAATGCACGAACAGAAAATTAAAGGCTGGCGAATAAAAGACGTGTTCAACTTAACCAACATTAATGCTGCTCAAAATAAAGGCTATTTTCTTCGCCCGTCAATAGACATCAGCAGGATGCTTCCTCAATTTAAAAATTATGTTATTGGTGCTTCGTATGCTGTAGAACACAACGAAATTCATGACCGGCAAACAGACTCTGTTTCTGCCACCAGTTTCGCTTTTACTACCGTTTCTGCTTTTATAAAATCAAACCAGGCAAAGGAGAACAGGTGGGGTTTAACTTATTTTACGCGAAGCGATAAAATGCCGTATTCAAAATATCTTGACCAGGTAGACAGAAGTCACAATGTGACGCTCACAACAGAGCTGCTTGCCAATTCACATCATCAGTTTCGTTTAAATGCAACTTACCGGCAGTTACAAGTAACGAATAAAGCTTTATCTACTCTGCAGCCGGAAAAAACAATATTAGGCCGGGCAGAATATGCAATGAATGAGTTTAAAGGTTTTGCCGTGGGAAATGTTTTATACGAAGTAGGTGCCGGCCAGGAGCAACGCCGCGACTTTAGTTATATTGAAGTACCTGCAGGCCAGGGTCAATATGCCTGGAACGATTACAACAAAGACGGAATACCCCAACTAAATGAATTTGAAATTGCCTTATTTCAAGACCAGGCAAAGTTTATTCGTGTATATACTCCAACCAACGATTTTGTAAAGGCAAATTATACTCAATTCAACTATAGTTTTTCATTAAATCCAAGAACGCTTTCAAGTAATTTTAAAAATAAGAAACTGGGCAGCTTTATTGGAAAAATAAATGTGCAGTCATCTTTGCAATTGGGCAAGAAAGAAGTGGCAACAGGTTCGCTGGTTTTTAATCCGTTTAAAGATGCCATCAATGATACTTCATTGCTTACTCTCACAAATGTTTTTACCAATACAGTATCTTTTAACCGGTTTAGCAGCAAATGGGGATTGGATGTAAGTAATATCTCTAACTCAAATAAGTCTTTGCTCACTTATGGCTTTGAAAGTCATAAATTAAACGAATGGACTTTTAAGGGAAGATGGAATCCTGCAAGGCAATACACTTTTGAGGTCATTCAGAAGACAGGTAATAATGATTTGTTTACGCCAAAGTTTAATAACCGCAATTACCAAATAAAAACCCTCAATTCTGAACCAAGACTCACTTATACCAGCGGAACCAATTATCGTTTGTCAACGAGTTATCAGTTCAGTGAGAAAAAAAACAAGGTTGAATACGGAGGAGAGAAAGCGATAAGCAATTCTTTAAATATTGAAGGCAAATACAATTCAGTTAATAATACCAGCTTTACTGGTAAATTTACTTATAACAACATAAACTATACAGGCGCTACAAATACAACCGTAAGTTATATTATGCTCGATGCATTGCTGCCCGGCCAAAATCTTTTATGGAATTTTAACCTTACTAAACGTCTCGGAAATAATTTGGAACTGAATTTTGAATACGAGGGAAGAAAGCCCGCCGATACCCGCACCATTCATATTGGCCGGGCATCTTTGCGGGCTATTTTGTAGAAAATTTTTTATACTTCAAGTGGGTGCATATCAATTGTCGTTTTTTTTTGGAAATCAACAGAAATTCTTTGTGGAACTTCTGTTGTGTCACTCACTTGTACAATATCTTTTCATGGAGCTTTTTCCTTTGCGACAATTTGATATGTACCCTTCAAGTAAAATTAATTTAGCGTAAACAGAACAAGTGAGTGAAAAGCCGAATAAAGAAAATAAGGTACAAGTGAGTGACACAACGATGCTTAATGCTTATTCTTCCGCTGGTACCTAAAAATCTATTACATAATATGCAGTAGCACCTACATCATCATGTTGCTAAAAACTGGCTGTGAATGTAATCTGCAACAGTAACCAGGTTATTTGTCTCTTTAAATACATTTAGTTGTCTGTCTGCTCCTGTACCGTTTTCAAGCATTTTGTGTACATAAGCTATTGCATGCCTGCTTCCAAGATGGTCTACAACATCATCAACAAAATCGAGCAATTCATAAATCAGCACTCTCGTATTTACTTCTGACTCCTTTCCAAAATCTATCATCGTTCCATCTATGCCATAGCGACCGGCGCGCCATTTGTTTTCATTGATCAGCAGCCGCGAGTACATCATGAAATTTAGGTTTTTGCTTCGAAGCAGGTACAACTTAGCGCAAATAGCCTGAAACAGAGCTGCAATAGCAATTGTTTCATGGATGTTCATTGGTACATCGCAAATCCGAAATTCTACTGTATCAAAAAATGGGTGAACTCTCAGGTCCCACCATATTTTTTTAGCATTGTCAATACAATTTGTTTTTACCAGCAATTTTATATAATTGTCATAAGCCTCTATGCTCTCAAAAAAGTCAGGGATACCTGTTCTGGGAAACTTATCAAATACTTTTGTGCGAAACGATTTATAACCGGTAAGCCGGCCTTCCCAAAAAGGAGAGTTGGTGCTTAATGCATATACATGAGGCAGAAAGTACCGGGCAGAATTAGCAATATGTATCGCCATTTCACGACTTTGCATACCTACGTGTACATGAAGACCAAAAATGAGATTACTGCGTGCAGCTTCCTGCAACTCGTTTACAATCTCATTATATCTTGCATGGTCAGTTATCAACTGGCTTTCCCAATGGCTAAAAGGATGGGTTCCTGCTGCACCTACCCACAATCCCAGGTCACCGGCAATTTGTGAAATGATACTCCTTAAAGTAGTTACGTCACGCAAAGCCACATCAATGTTTTCGCAAATGTCTGTTCCAACTTCTACGACAGCCTGGTGCATTTCAGCTTTTACCTGATCCCTGATTATTTTTTGCCCTTCTGTGACAATTTTCTGTTCATGACTTTTCAACTCACGTGTCTGAGGATCCATTACCATGTATTCCTCTTCAATCCCCAGAGTAAAATGCTTATAGTTTATTGGTCCCATAATAATGTGATAGTTTGATAATGTACTGATATGCTAATGTTCTAATGTGCTGATGTGCTAATTGTAAGGAAGCTATTAATTAGCACATCAGCACATTGGCTAATTAGCTAATTAGATTAAATCCTGATTGCTGCTGCTTCTTTTTACATATTCTCCCCAGGTGAGGTTGTCTTTTCCCGGCTCGTTTGATTGTGCTTTTTCTATTGCATAAGTGGCTGCGGTTTCTACTACCCAGTCAAAGTTTGCCTGGCCTACGCTGTTAATGTCAGCATCAGGGGCGGGATTGCAAAAGTCAATTGCATAAGGAACGCCATCTCTTAAAGCCAGTTCTACCGTGTTAAAATCGTAACCGAGGTATCTATTTATCTTAAGTACGATGTCTTCCATTTGCTTTAGTCTTTCTTCACTTGGAGAAAAATCGGCCACATATCTCAGGTGAAACGGATTACGTGGTTCGTAAGGCATGATGCGAACGTATTTGCCGCCAATGCAATAACAACGGTAATATTCTTCGAATTTGATTTCTTCCTGCAGCAGCATGACGAGTTCACCTGTTTCTCCATGTTTTTGCAGAAACTCATCCATATTTTCTAATCTGTACACGCTTTTCCATCCACCACCGGCAAAAGGTTTCATGTAAGCCGGAAAACCAACGTATTTAAAAATGCCTTCCCAGTCTAAAGGATAAGCAAGGTTGCTGAAAGACTCATTTGAGGTATCAACAGGCAACTGGTAAGAAGGCAAAATAACGGTTTTAGGAACCGGAACCCCGATTTTGGTAGCGAGACAATTATTAAAAAATTTCTCGTCAGCGCTCCACCAGAAAGGGTTGTTGATAACGGCAGTTCCGCACAAGGCTGCATTTTTAAGAAAAGCGCGGTAAAAGGGTACATCCTGACTGATGCGGTCTATAATTACTGCATAGTCTGTTGCCTCTCCCTGAATAACTTTTTCGATCTTTACAGGTTCTGCAACAATTCCTGGGGTGCCTTTGCTGTTCACTCTGTCAATGAATGCTGTTGGAAAACTTCTTTCTTTTCCAAATAAAATTCCGATTTTTTTCATAGCAGTAATTTGCTTTTTAGATTAATAAAAATTCCGCTCTTTACAATCTTTTCATTTCACTGCGGGGATTATAAGTCAAGATATAAATAATGTACCAAGTATTTTTACTAAACTATATACTTTTTTTCGTTTCAATTTGTATACAAAGAGATAGAATCATTACTCATACAAATTCATTCGACTGTACTTAAAACAATTTGTAACCACGGTTCGTTTATTGATAAAATTCCTTTTCCATAAAATCATTTTAGCTTTACCCGAATATGAATGAAGAAGATGTGACGGTACACGAAAATATATATACTTCGATAAGTACGCAACAAAGAATATTGTATTCTGATTTTCTTGAAAGAGATGTAATAGTTGATGTATACCTGCCACGGGGATTGGATAATATAAAAGAGGTTTCGCTGCTGCTTATTAATGATGGGCAGGATTTACGCAAAATGGATTTTGGAGCTATATTAGATTCAATGATCTGGTCAGGAGCTATTGAGCCTATTATGTGTGTGGGTATTCATTGCAGTGCCGCCAGAATGATGGAATACGGAACGGTTTGCCGGCCTGATTATAAGGGAAGGGGAGCCCGGGCCGGATTATACGAGAAATTTATCTTCGATGAATTGCTGCCATTTATCAGAAACGAATTTAATATCGCTTCTTTTAAAGAAAAATCTTTTGCAGGCTTTTCTCTTGGCGGATTAAGTGCCCTTGACATAGTATGGAACCACGCTCATGAGTTTATAAAAGCAGGGGTTTTCAGCGCTTCGCTTTGGTGGAGAAGACGCGCATATAATGATGGTTATGATAGCGATAAAGACCGCATCATGCATTTACAGGTACAGAAGGGAATGCATTTTCCGTGGCTGAAATTCTTTTTTGAATGTGGCCGTTTAGATGAAACTGCAGACAGGAATAACAATGGCATCATTGATTCCATTGAAGATACTACAGACCTTATTGAGGACATGAAAGCAATTGGCTATACCGATAAGCAACTATATTATATGGAGCTCGAAGACGGAAAACACAATGTAGAAACATGGGCAAGAGCTTTTCCCGAATTTTTGAAATGGGGATGGGGAAAGTGAAAAAGGGTTGGAAAAATATGCTGCTCGAATAAAAAGATAAGTAGAATTTTTTTGAACCGGGCTGGATTACTACTATGAGTCAACCTTGCGTCGCACTCTTGTGCTTTTCATTCCGACCTGTCCTAAAAAAATCACTGCACATTTTTAAGCGGCGGGAAGTATAAGTTCGATTCGCCGGGCAAGGCGTCTTTACCGGCATGACAGCCGAACTAAAAATTATTAAAAGAAACTTTTTCAAAAAAGAAAATAGAAAGTTCAAACATAGAAGTTATTTAATAAATTGTCGCTCTTATCAAAAAAAAATTACGAATGAGAAAAGCTGGAACATTGTTATGGATGGTTGCTTTTTGCCCCGTCCTGCTTTTTGCGCAGGCGAAACTGGTTGAAAAAGTAACCAAAAAGGGAGATGAGATAGTAATTCCCTACGAAAAATATGTACTTCCAAATGGATTAACGCTGGTGGTACACGAAGACCATTCTGACCCCGTGATACATGTAGACGTCACTTATCATGTGGGCTCTGCACGTGAAGAAATAGGCAAATCGGGCTTTGCACACTTTTTTGAGCACATGATGTTTGAAGGAAGTGACGATGTTGCCGACAGGGTGCATTTTAAAATTGTGACAGAAGCAGGCGGTACATTAAACGGCAGCACTAACCGCGACCGTACCAATTATTACGAAACAGTACCCAGCAACCAGCTTGAAAAAATGCTTTGGCTCGAAGCTGACCGCATGGGCTTTTTACTGGATGCCGTTACCCAAAAGAAATTCGACATCCAACGGTCTACGGTTAAGAACGAACGCGGACAAAATTATGATAACCGCCCTTATGGTCTTGCCGGCGAAGTAACTTCACGCACACTGTATCCTTACGGGCATCCCTATTCGTGGCTGACAATTGGTTATATCCAGGATTTGAACCGCAGTGAACTAAACGACCTGAAAAACTTTTTCCTGCGCTGGTACGGGCCAAATAATGCAACGCTTACAGTTGGCGGAGATGTGGCGACAAAAGATGTAGTTAAACTGGCAGAAAAATACTTCGGGCCTATTCCTGCCGGCCCTGCTGTGACGCCGACAAAGCTGGCTCCTGTAAAAATTGGCAAAGACCGTTATGTAAGTTATACTGACAATTATGCTAAGTCACCTCTCTTATCTATGACGTTTGTTTCTGTTAAAAATTATGATCCCGATATGGCTGCCCTCGATTGCCTCGCTGAAATAATAGGACAGGGACGAAATTCTATTTTATATAAGAACCTGGTAAAAACACAGTTGGCCCGCCAGGCATCGGTGTTTAATTCAAAGACTGAATTAGCGGGAGAATTTACAGTACGTGTTACTCCGTTTCCCGGTAAATCGCTGGCAGAAATGGAAAAACTGGTAAGGCAATCTTTTGCTGAATTTGAAACCCGTGGCGTAACGGATGATGATATCGAAAAGTTTAAAAACTCAACCGAAGCCGAAATTATTAACAGCCTGGCAAGTGTAGCTGGCAAAGTAAGCCAACTTGCAGCTTACCAAACTTTTACCGGCAATCCTAACAGGATAAGTAAAGACCTGCAAATGTACCGGAGTGTTACAAAGGCAGATGTAATGCGTGTTTACAACCAATACATTAAAGACAAAGGAGCCATTATACTAAGTGTATTGCCAAAGGGACAGGAAAATATGCGTGCAGGAGAAGACAATTATAAGATCGACTCATCGGGTTATAAAAAGCCTGATTATGGATATGCAAGCCTGAAGTACAATAAAGCAAAGGATAATTTTAACCGTAAAACGGTTCCACCGAGCGGACCAAACCCGGTTGTAAATGTTCCTCCTTACTGGAAGAAAACCTTACCGAATGGAATGCAGTCAATAGGATCTGAAAATAATGAAATACCGGTAGTCACGCTACGCATTAGCCTGAAAGGTGGAAGAATTCCTGAAGCTTCAGATACTGGTAAAGCAGGCGTAGCTAACCTTTTTACAGACATGATGAATGAAGACACTAAAAATTATACAAGCGAACAATTTAGTCTCGCGCTTGCAAAATTGGGAAGTACCATCAACGTGTCTACAGCCGAAGATGCTACCATCTTTTCTGTGCAATCTTTAAAGAAGAATTTGGTTAAGACTTTGCAGTTACTCGAAGAGCGAATGATAAGACCCGCTTTTAACGACGAAGATTTTAACCGTAATAAAAACCAATTGCTCGAGAGTATCCGCAATTCTAAAAGTCAGCCTGCGCTTATAGCCACACAGGTATATAACAAAGTAAATTATGGCAGCAGCATTTGGGCAGTACCCTTAGAGGGAACAATGTCAACAGTTAAGAAGATTACTTTAGATGACATAAAGAACTATTACGCCAACTACATTTCTTCTTCAGACGGCAGGGTAGTGATAGTAGGTGACATAAAAGAAAATGAAATTCTTCCCCAGCTTGCTTTTTTAAGCCAGTTGCCAAATAAACCTGTCACTCTGCCGTCGATACCCGCCAACGGAGCTCCGGTTGAAAAAACAAAGATCTACCTGGTAGATGTTCCTAATGCTGCACAAACAGAATTCAGGGTAGGTTATGTGACCGGAACACCTTATGATGCTACAGGCGATTATTACCGTTCTTATCTTACCAACTATCCTTTAGGTGGCGCTTTTAACAGCCGTCTAAATCTGAATTTACGTGAAGACCGGGGCTGGACTTATGGCGCCAGCAGCCGGTTTGACGGAAATAAATATACCGGCACATTTACGTTTAGCAGTGGCATAAGAGCCAATGCTACAGACAGCGCTCTTAGCGAGGTAATGCGTGAATTAAGAGAATATGCGACAACAGGTGTTAAGCCTGAAGAAATCACTTTCATGGCAAACTCTATCGGTCAAAGTGATGCACGCAACTACGAAACAGGTTTTCAGAAAGCCGCTTTTATTGGCCGTATTTTGGAATACAATCTTCCTGCAGATTTTGTAAAACAGCAAAGCCAGATAAGGACGACCATTACCAAAAACGATATGGATGCCATCAGCAAAAAAAACCTAAACCCTGATAAAATGAATATTGTGTTGGTTGGAGATAAAAAAGTAATATTACCCGGCCTTCAAAAACTGGGTTACGAAATCGCAGAGCTTGACACAGACGGCAACCCGGTAAAATAAGTTCACGTATACTGCATAAGGGATAAAAAGGTGAATAGGATTTCTTTTGAACCGGACTGAATTGCTACTATGAGTCATCGTTGCGTCGCACTCGTGTACTTTTCATTCTTTATTCAGCAAGCCAAATAGTCGCTTGTATGCCTTGACAGCTATAACAGTAAATAAAAAACCCTTCCTGTATATGGAAGGGTTTTTATTTACTGATAAGAAAACAATTTATGTTAACACAATCTGGAGGTGTATTATTTCTTATGATATTCAACCGATTGCTCCAACGTCCAGCCCCGCTATTGGCAATACTCTATTTTTAGCGGCTGCTCTTCGTCTCACAGTAATCTGAAACAGCTTCAGTTATCATTTTAGATCTGTCACCAAGGAACATTGCTTTTTGTAAATCATTACAGATTTGTTGCTGCTCAACTTCCGGAATAGGCACTTTGTCTTTTGATGCTAAAACAGTCACTTCACTATTTTTTGTTATTGTCCTGCTATTTCCAAACTGATATTTTCTAATCCTTGCAAATGCTCTGTTGGCTAATGCAAATTCCATTAACGGCTCAAATTTTAATGCTTTGTCAAAGTCTGCAATTGCTTCATCAAACTTAAACTCATTCAAATTTATGGTTCCTCTTGAAAAATAAGCTGCTGCATACGTACTGTCTAACTCAATAACTTTGGAACAATATTTTACTGCAGCTTTGACGTCTCCTTCTTTATTACTTTCATTGCTCCTGGTCATTAACTGATTTATTTTTGCAAGACTTGGGTCAGGAATTACTTTTCCATTTTTAATAAAAACGATTTCTTTTATTCTTCCCGAAGAATAATACTTTGTGGCGGTGTCAAAAACTTCACCTGTTTTGTATTTGCTGCGTAATTTGACTTGTCCGTTAGGATAAAATGATTCCCAAATCCCTTCTTCTTTACCATTTACAAATTGTCCTTTTTGTTTTAATGAGCCATCTTCATAATATTCATTTTCAAAACCATTTTCAATTCCGTCTTTGTAATCTCTCTCCATTGCTAATTTTCCATTCTGATAATACATTTTGCGATGTCCAGTTAGCTTGCCATCGAAAAATGTGCCTTCACCCTGTTTTCTTCCACTATAATAATAGTCAATAAATTGTCCGGTGTATGGATTGTCGTGAAAAAGAAAAGTTCCGTTTTTCTTTTTCATTTGTTTTGAGGAAGGAATTTGTTTTATGCTTTCCACTCTATTACGATATTCTTTTGTAAACACAAAGGTTACACCATCAAATTGTTCATAACCTAATGTCTTTAATGTGTCTTTATTTTTTATAACTGTAATGTCAGCAACATCTGATTGCAGTATTTCATTTCCTTCTTCCGGATCATCAATAACTGGAATAGAGTCAACCACAAACACTATTTTGCCGTTCGAGGTCTGTCCAAATGAAATCGTATAAATTGAAAAAAGCGCAACGAAAAGTAAAATTATTTTGTTCATAATAGAGTGTGTCGACCAAGTAGCCACAAATGAAGGTATTGCTTATGATGGTGGGAGATTAAAAAAAAACGCCGGTTGGGCAATCCAAGTTCATGATTTCATTCAAAGATGAATAATTTATTCTGATGTTTAAAAGAGTTTTCTCCAACCCAGCTAAAGCTGATAGTGATTGCAGCCGATTGCTCCAACGTCCAGCCTACTATTGCCAATCCTCTTTTTTTAGCAGCTATGCTCTGATTTTTTAAGGAATTCAAATTTTGGCAATGGCTTTTTTACCTTTTCAACCTTCTCAGGAAAAAGCAATGAAATAAATGATAGACACTTATTTTATCTTAGTATATTTTATTTGGCGTCAAATTCCACGATCCATTCAATACCGTATTTGTCTCTAAAACAACCAAAATACGAACCCCAGGGACTATCGCCAATAGGCGCTTCTATTTGTCCTCCTACTGAAAGCCCATTAAATAATTTGTCGGCTTCTTCTTTACTTTCTGCACTTATTACAATTTTACTTCTGTTCTCGTTTTCGTTTGTTTTTCCCATACTTTCCGGAACATCATTTGCCATCAGCATATTACTTCTGCCGATAGGCAAAGCAATATGCATAATTTTATTTTCTTCTTTTTCTGCTACCGGGAATTCAGGGCCTGCAAGGTCTTTGAAACGAATGATCTTTGTAAACTCTCCGCCAAATACTGATTTGTAAAAGGTAAATGCTTCTTCGGCATTTCCGTTGAAGTTGATGTGAGGATTGATTTGTGCCATGATTTTTATTTTTGGGTTGTTAAATTCGTTATTTTCTTATTTGTTTTGACTGCCGTCCCGATAGCTATCGGGATCATTTTTTCGATAAAGTTGCCAATAATTCTTCCAGGTAGTTCAATGTCATAGTAAATCCTCCCTGGAAGCCCATTTCAATCATCTTCTCCATACGCTCAAGGGATTCATTGTAAATAGTAATACTCACTTTTGTTTTTCCATTTTGTTCGCTGAAATTTAAATCCCAATCAGAACCCGGCAAATCAGGGTTTTCATCTTTGTCTGCAAAGGCATTCAAATATTTGAAATTAGTTTTCGGGCTAATTGAAGTATATTTTTGGAGTGACCAATGCTCTTGTCCTTCAGGGCTTACCATAGCATAAAATCTTCGTCCGCCAGCTTCAAAATTCATAAATTTTGTTTTTGAGTCCCAGGGTTTTGGTGCCCACCATTGGTCAAGAATTTCCGGTTTGGTAAAAGCATCCCATACCAGCGAAAGCTCGGCATCAAATTCCTTGTTTATGAATACCGTTTTTGTTGTTTTGTCAACGGTGAAGTCAAATGGCATGTTACTCATTTTTTTTGTTTTTTAATTGTTGATAATACTTTGTCTAATTGATTAAACCGGGTTTCCCAAATTTTTCTAAATTGGTCTATCCATTTATCGATCTCTTTCATTTTTTCAATTTCGAGTGAGTAGTAAATTTCCCTGCCTTGTTGTTCCTGTTTTACCAGTTCGCATTCGGTGAGTATGCGAAGGTGTTTAGAAACAGATTGCCGGGTGGTGTGGAAGTTGTCGGCAATGGCATTTGGTGTCATTGCCTGCAATGCAATTAAGGTAATGATCGCCCGCCTTGTCGGGTCGGCTATTGCCTGAAAAATGTCGCGTCTCATTTTGTTTAATTTTACTTGCGCAGCTAATCGGTTGCAATATATGCGCAACTATTCGGTTTCGCAAGTTTTTTCAGAAAAAATTTTTTAAAAAAGAGAATGTGGGAAGGTTTGAAGTCGCAGGGTGTCGTTGTCGGATTGCCACTAACGACGAACGAGTTCTACCGATGGTGGGGAGGTTGAAAAACTTCTGCCCTGCAACTGAAGTTCAATTGGAAAACTTTTTAAGAAGATAAAAACAATGTAGAACAAAAAGCCGCGCTACCTCACAGGCAAACGGGGCTTAATTTTAGGGCTTCGTCTACTCCACTTAATGTTGGTGGCAGCCTGATTATAATTATTAGTTGATTAAAGTCAGTAGGTCGAGATACATTAGTCTAGTGTCTTCGTTTTCATCGTTTGTAGTTATGTATTTAAAACCATTTTTCTCATAATACTTTAAAGATTTTCTATAAGCATCAACAGTAATGTATCGACAGCCTGCTGTAATGTTTTCAATTTGGCTACCTTTTATTGAGTCCATTATCAATGTTCCAAGACCTCTTGATTGAAATTCTTTGTCAACTGCTAATCTGCCGATTTTTATTGCCGGGTAGCTGAAAAATCTTTTACCTTGGGGATAAGTATCTCTAAAATATTTTCTCCATGCACTTTTGCTTGGTGTGTCTACTATTGAAATCTTATCGTTGAGTAAACTATAAAAAGCTGCAATTCTGTTTTCGCTTTCAACTATGTAAGTCATTGCAATTAAGAAACGTTGATAATTTTTACTATCGTTGAGTAAAAAATCATTTAAGTCATTGTCACCGCAGTCAAAAGGTTTAAAAACATAATCTTCGCTTAACCGAATAAGTTTTATCTCATCTTGTATCATAGAGAGAATGTAGCAAGTGCTTTTAGTTTTTTAAAGTTTGCTTTAATCCTTTCGATTTCTTTTTTAGAAGCTTTTTGAGTTTCTGCTTTTTTAGATTCTTCCAAAAATTTATCAGCGTCTTGTCCCTTTAAAACCGGTGTATCCTTTATTGGTTTTGCCATATAATCTATTTATTGCGAAGATAACTTTTATGTTGAAAGGGTCAAACTACAACCTATCAAAACGGGTTGCAGCCAACGAAGCAGTATTGCCGATAGCGGTAAATTGAAAACCATCCGCATAACAACCTTCACTCCTCATTTATTTAAAGATTAAAATTATTCTGATGTTCAAAAGAGTTCCTTCTGCCCGAAACAAGCTGACAAGCGATATGCTGGCGATTGCTCCAATCCCGCAGAAAAAGGGAGACAGGCTGTCGTGCCCCACTATTGGCAAAAAGTCTTGTAAAACAAAAAGCCCCGCTACCTCACAGGCAACGGGGCTTAATTTTGGGGCTTTTAGTCTACTCCACTTAATGTTAGTCGTAGGGCTTTTGCTTTCATTTTTTTTCATGTTCTATACTCTTAACAAATTCAATCCACCTTTTATAATTCTGAGGTTTAAAAGAATCATGTTGCCACTTCATTTCAATAATTTCAATATTAAGTTTATAAGCATATTCAAGCAAATCATTTTTCTGTCTGTCATTTGCAAAGCTGGAAACAAAAATAGCGACAACACAACCTGTAATATCAAGCATCATAGTTTTGTCATAAAATATTTCATCGCGAATTATTTCGAGACTACACTTGTCTTTATGGAATAAGGTTCCGATTCTATATTCATTTTCTCCCGAATAATCAACGTGCTTATAAAAAAATGATTCTCTTGCTAATCGCTCAAGTTGTTCTTCGTACTTTTCTTTTCCAACATTTACCAAATGATTTCCTTGAATACCACCAATCTTTTTTAAAAGTAATTCTTGGAATGGCAGATATTTTACATCATCTATTATTAAATCAAACTTCTTGCTATTAAGAGCTAAAATTTTTTCTTTTGAAAACGCAAAACAAACTCCTGAAAATTTATCAGCATATTGGTCCCACATTCTCAATTTTGTAAACCCAAATAATTCTTCATGACCTTCAAAAGGTGAAATATAATATTCACTTGCAAAATCTTCACCCATCCGATTTTTACAAAAACAAATCAGATTAAATCGTTCTTCTAAATCATCGATAAGATGATGTAATTCGTTTACATCTTGGAAATGCTGTTCAATTCTATGTTTATATACCTCGGAGTCATAATAAACTGTTCTTCTTTCTGCTTTTCTACTTTCGATTGGGTCAATTGATTTGCGAGCTTTATTAAAGCGTAATTGGTTGTTATGAAGTATGAAGTCAATTGCTGTTGAAGCTTTAGTGTAATGATAGATAATATCATCGTTGTAAATGCTTTTAAAAAAATCAATATCAATATTCATATTATGTATATTCAGCGTTCATCGGATTTAGCCTTACGCTAACGAAAAAGTATTGCCGATTGCGGGGGAATTGAAAAACGTCCGCCTGGCAACCGAAGTTCATTATTTATTCAAAGGTTAAAAATTTATTCTGATGTTAAAAAGAGTTCCTTCCACCCGAACCAAAGCCAAATAGCGGTATGCTGCCGATTGCC
>CAXUMK010000093.1:0-8735 GCA_964251885.1 uncultured Segetibacter sp.
ATATTTGCGATACAGGAGGTACACTTGCCAAGGCGGCTAACCTGCTGATAGAGAAGGGAGCAAAAAGTGTAAGGGCCTTATGCACACATCCGGTATTAAGCGGAAACGCTTATGAAAATATTGAAAACAGTGTTTTGGAAGAGCTGGTAGTTTGCGACACGATACCACTGCAAAGAGAAAGTTATAAAATAAAATGTTTATCGGTAGCCGACCTGTTTGCAATTGCCATCAGAAACGCTTATGAAAACAGGAGCATTACCAGTTTATTCATTCATTCTCAATTAAAAGCAAAAAGAGAAGAAAGACAATAGCAAATATTTAAACAATCATACAAAAATGAAAACAATTACAATCGAAGGACAACTGAGGACCGAAATGGGCAAAAAAGCCACCCGCCAGCTTCGCTCTCAGGAATTGGTGCCTGGTGTAATTTACGGGGGTGCGCAGGAAATTAGTTTTTCTGCTCCTGCAAAGGCTTTTAAGCCTGTCGTTTACACCAGTGAATTTATGCAAACCGAAATTCAAATTGACGGACAGAAATACATTTGTATTTTAAAAGACCTGCAGTTTGATAAGGTATCAGACCAGCTTTTGCATGTCGACTTTTTAGAGTTGGTAGGTGACAAAAAAGTGGTCGCCACACTTCCATTACATCTCACAGGTACATCTGCGGGAGTAAAAGGCGGCGGTAAGCTTGTGGTAAAAATGAAGTCGTTAAAGGTAAAAGCTTTACCTGCTGACCTTAGAGAATCAATTACTGTCGACATTACCAACCTTGAATTAAACGGAAACATCAGGGTAGAAGATGTTAAGGTGCCGAACATGGAAATTTTAAATAGTCCGCGTATTCCAATCGCTTCTGTCGTCATGACCCGGCAGTTAAAGCAGGAGGAATCTAAAGATGAAAAGAAAAAATAGTCTCAATTTTTTTTAAAAAAAACCCGGTAAAAGAAATACCGGGTTTTTTTGTGCCGCTAATTACGTTTAATATATTTTCAATATTAATTTTCGGATAGCTAATTTTTTTGTTTTTATGAGTAAGTTTTTAATTGTGGGTTTAGGAAATGTTGGCACTGAATATGCAAATACACGTCATAATATCGGTTTCGACGTGGTAAATGCGTTTGTAATAAAGCATGGAGGTTTTTTTAAAACAGAAAGGCTTGCAGAAGTAGCGGAAGTAAAATATAAAGGAAAAACGATGGTGTGCATAAAACCCACTACCTATATGAACCTAAGCGGTCGTGCTTTTAAATATTATCTTGACAAGGAAAAGTCAGAGATCGGTAATACATTAACTGTTGTTGATGACCTGGCTTTACCCTTGAGTAAACTTCGTTTAAGAGGTAGTGGCAGCGATGCAGGTCACAACGGGCTAAAAGATATTCAGGCTATTTTAGGTACTGACCAGTATCCAAAGCTTCGTTTTGGTATTGGTAATAATTATCCTAAAGGCATGCAGGTGCAATTTGTACTGGGAAAGTGGACCAAAGAAGAATTGCCAATCGTAAACAAAAAGATTGAAATAAGCGTAGAAACGATTGAAAATTTTGCTTTTATAGGATTAGACAGAACAATGAACCTGATAAATAATTTGGTGTTTGCATAATAATTTGTTTTCCCTGCGTTATATACGTAATAACAATATAATAGCAGTAATCATTTCTTACCCTTTTTTGTATGGTTACTTCATTACTATTTTATAAAAAAAAATATCTATGAAAATTTTTTGTGTAGGAAGAAACTATGTTGAACATGCAAAGGAACTTGGTAATGAAGTGCCTGAAGAACCTGTCATTTTTATGAAGCCCAAAAGCGCTTTATTACAATCTCATACTCCTTTTTATTATCCTGAATTTAGTAATGAACTCCACTACGAAGTAGAACTTGTATTGCGTGTAAGCAAAAACGGAAAGTACATAAATGAAAGGCATGCATCAAAATATTATAACGGCATAAGTGTAGGAATAGACTTTACCGCAAGAGATATACAGGCAGAGCTAAAGAAAAAGGGTTTACCCTGGGAAAAAGCCAAGGCCTGGGACAACTCTGCAGTCATAGGACAGTGGAAAGACGTAACAACAGATTTGACCAAAAAGCCTATTCATTTTTCGCTTAAGAAAAACGGAGAAGATGTACAGACAGGTGATACAACCGACATGATGTTTAACTTTAACCGAATCATTTCTCACATATCTAATTACTTCTCATTAAACATCGGTGATCTCATTTATACAGGTACTCCTGCCGGGGTAGGTGAATGTGTCGTGGGAGATGTTTTAGAAGGATATTATGAAAATGAAAAGATGTTTGAACTGGAGATTAAATGAGTTTCTCACTAAAGGTTATAAATATCAAGTAACCTTAATTGTATTTAAAATACCATAGCAGAATTATTATTTTTAGAAGCAGTAGGCTTCTTTTTAATTAAAATGTCCCCGGTATTCAGTAAAAAAAATAACAAACAGGTATAATAAATTTCACCGATTCATTCTTACTTTTTAATTATTATACCCAATTTTGCCTGATGCAGAAACCCCTTGATATACTTCTTATAGAGGATGATATAGATGATGTAGATTTATTGAAAGACGCCTTTTTAGAGAACAATGTGCATTATCAAATGGAGGTTATAATGGAAGGAGATAAAGTGTACAGCTACCTCCAAACTCTTAAGACACTTCCCGAAATAATCGTTATGGATCTCAATCTTCCTAAGACTAGTGGTAAAGAAATACTTCATGAAATAAAATCTTCTCCTTTTATACGTATTCCAATCATTGTTTTAACCACTTCTTCGTCTAAAGATGACATTGATTATTGTATAAGAATGGGTATAAGCAAGTTTATAACAAAACCAGCTACAATTGAAGGATGGAATACTACTATTATTTCTATATTAAACGTAGCACACGCTTTTCAGAATTAGACGTAAAATAAATGTTTTGAGCGAAGGCTGAGGTAATTTTTTTTAGCCAGCTTCAGAATAATTGTCTGACATCGTTGTGTCACTCTCTTTTACCGCAAATCTTTATTCAGCTCTTCATAATACACCGCTGTAGTGCAGGCATTAAATGAAAGCTTCCACTATTACTCACCTGTAAATTCAATCTTAACTGCCTTGTAAGTTCCAAAAGCTGTTGGACGTTCCATAAATATTATAAAGCCTTTTTTTGTGTATTCTTCAAATTGCTCGGGAAGTATAAAGGTTTCTGTCGTTTTTGTTTTCCTGGTTTGCATGGTGTATATGTTTTAAGACAATACAAATTGATAATAGTAACAAATAAATAATTAGACCAACGGTATGCCAAAAAGTAAAATTTAGTAATATACGACAGGTGAACGTTTTGTTTTAAATATGCTGTAACACTTATTTCATATTTGTTTGCAGATATTTAAAAATTGCCATTACATCTTCATCACCCAATCCGGCTTGTAAAGCACCCTGATAAGTAGCTGAAAGCGCCGGAAACAATGGACTGTTTAAACCTTGTTCTCCTGCAAGCCGTAAATCTTTTGCTAAATGTTTAAGTGCAAATGCAGCAGGAAACTCATTTTTTAATACAGATGCTGACTTGCCTTTTGTAATTCCATTGGCTAATGCCCCTTCATTTATGATTGTAAGCATGTCTTCTGTTTGTATGCCGTTATTTTTTGCAAACAGAACCGTTTCAGCAAGACCCTGTAAGTTTAGACCGAGAAAGTAATTGACAGCAAGTTTAGCAGAGCTGCCCACGCCGTTGTCCCCTAAATGGAAGGAACGCTTTCCTATTTTGTCAAAGAGTGGTTTCACTTCTTCAAAGGCATCTGCCGGTCCGCCAGCCATAATAATGAGTGTTCCGTCTTTTGCCAGCTGCACACTTCCCGACACCGGTGCGTCAATAAACCGGTTACCAACACGGGTACAAATTTCTGCAAGATAGCGTGAGGTTTCGGGGGAAACGGTGCTCATATCAACAAAGATTTTACCACCGGGAGAATGACTTAAAAGTCCCTGCTCTCCTGCATATATCTCTTTTACCGCATCATCGTCAGCTACCATCGTAAAAATAATGGAACTGTTGTGTACCAATTGCTGTAAGCTTTCCTGCGATACTGCACCTGCCTCTACCGCTTCAGTTTCTTTTTCTTTGGTTCTGTTATACACGTTTACGGTGCATCCTTTTTTCTGCAGGTTTTTTACAATGGCTGTTCCCATGTTTCCTAATCCGACCCATCCTGGTTGCAGTGTATTCATGGCTGTCATTTGTAGGATTTATCTTAAATAAACGTACCAGAGGAGGAGTAGGGAGTAGGGAGTCGGTAGTCAGTAGTCAGTAGTCAGTAGTCGGTAGTCGGTAGTCGGTAGGGAGTATGGAGTAGGGAGTCAGTAGTCGGTAGTCAGTAGTCGGTCGTCGAATAGTGAATAAAAAGTAGAAGAGTGCGACGCAACGACGCAACGGCCGTCTCATAGTAGTAATTTGCCCGGTTAAAAAATTTCTACTCAGTTTTTTTATCGCTTGCATTGTATATATTCCCTTTAGGACGGGAGTAGCTCCCTTTAGGGCGGGGGGTTGCTTTTACTTACGCTCCCATAGCGTATACAATAATATTTACTCCAAACTTTGTATTATCTTCTGCCAGGAAACGTTTGTTTCTGTAGTCGTAATCCCATTCGCAGCCATAGTCTTTGTTGCTGTATAAAACCGCAATCCGACCATTGATTTGAATGGCTTTCAGGTAATCATGCACGAGATCGTCGCCCCAACCATTTAACTCAAAAGAGGTTGTTGGCGGACCTTTTTCAAAAGTGAAAAATGAGTTGTAAATGCGATGATTATTGGGTATTTTTTTTAAAGCAGCAGCACCAAACAGAGCATTCATCTCAGTTTCAAAAGACTTTGCAAACAGCCCATCAATATCATGATTGCAGTCATCCACAAATACAAATCCCCCGTTCTCAACATACTTCTTAAAGTTCGCTTTTTCCTGCCCGTCAAATTGTACCAGCTTGTGTCCGCTGAGGTAGCAGAAAGGTGATACAAACAAGTCGTTGCTGCTAAGATCAATTACTTTTTCCTGCAGATTGATGGGAATGGTGGTATATTCTAAAAGTGAATTTAACAGGTTCGAAGGCATTCGCTGATCTGTATCCCAATCTCCCGATTTGTAGCGCAGCCTTGTAAATGTGAACTTTGGAGTAACCATATTCAAAAATAACGAATTGAAAATTGCAGAGTTTTGATAAAGTAGTATTATTGTAATTCCTTTTACATTTAACGGTCTATGTAACCGTCTAACTTGCCCGCCGCAAAACAACAGTATTAATTTTAATATTACGTACTTGAATACTTCTGCAACTGCTGTGGACAATTTACTAAGTAAACTGACACAACTAAAAAGGGAAATACAAAAGATCATTATTGGTCAGGACCAGATATTGGATGAAATTTTGGTTGCACTGCTTGCCGGCGGTCATTGTTTGCTCGAAGGCGTTCCCGGCCTGGCAAAAACGCTGATGGTTAGAACGATGTCGCAGGCGCTGCATCTGTCTTTCCGGCGTATTCAATTTACGCCCGATCTGATGCCTACCGATATTGTAGGAACAGAAATACTCGAAGAAGACCACGCAACCGGAAAGCGGTTTTTCAAATTCAATAAAGGGCCTTTGTTTGCCAACATTGTATTGGCTGATGAAATAAATCGTACGCCTCCTAAAACACAATCTGCCCTGCTTGAGGCAATGCAGGAGTTTGAGGTAACTTATGCCGGTCAGACTTACCCGCTCGATAAACCATTTTTTATTCTTGCAACCCAAAACCCTATTGAACAGGCAGGCACGTATCCGCTGCCGGAAGCGCAGTTAGACAGGTTTTTATTATTTGTAAAAATAGGTTACCCGTCGGAGCAGGAAGAAGCAGAAATACTAAACAGTACGACCGGAACAAAAAAAGTGAAGATTGAACCCATTCTGGGAGCAAATGAAATTCAGTACCTGCAAACGCTTGTGCGTGAAGTGACCATAAATGAAGACCTCGTTCAATATGTAAGCAAGGTCATTAGGGCGACCCGGCCCGATACAACTTCGGTAAATTATGTAAAAGAGTGGGTGCGATGGGGAGCCGGCCCGCGTGCAGGGCAGGCATTGATCTTAACGGCCAAAGCCCGTGCTTTATTTAAAGGCCGTTTTTCGGTATTGATGGAAGATTTGCACGCAATGGCTTACCCCGTTTTGCGGCACCGGATATTAATGAATTTTAAAGCCGAAGCCGAGAATGTAACAAGCGACCAGGTTACTGCAGAATTGCTGAAAGTTATTCAGAGATCGAAAGGGAATATAGCGTAGGAAGATATATTAGTCATTAGGTCATTAAGTCAATAAGTCATTGGGGGGTCTTTCGGTCGTTACACTGCGGAAGGCATAAAATAGTTAGTAGAAGTATTTTGAACCAGGCCGCATTACTACTATGATTCAACCGTTGCGTCGCACTCGTGTACTTTTCGTTCTTTATTCAACAATCTAAGGAGTCACCAATCACGAGATCACGAGATCACAAAATATAGAAATAAGAAATCTTTTCATGAGTAGCTTACTCGATCCAAAGGTTTTAATGTCAATCAAAGACTTGTCGTTGGCGGCAAAAACGACCATTGACGGATTTATGGCGGGCATTAATAAAAGCAAAGTAAAAGGACCCGGACTTGAGTTTAGCCAATACAGAACCTATCAGCCCGGCGATGACCTGCGCTGGCTCGACTGGAAAATGTTTGCCCGTTCTGACAGGTATTACATTCGTGAATCAGAAATTGAAACCAGTATTTCCGTTAAGTTTTTAGTAGATGCAAGCGCTTCAATGAACCATGAAGACAGTGGTTTTAAAAAGATCGCTTATGCCCGGTATCTCGCTGCTTCGTTAGGTTATCTTGCAAGCATGCAAGGCGATGCGATTGGATTGTATGTTTTTCAAAGCGGAAATTTGTTTTCATTGCCTTCGCGCCAAAGCCACCAGCATCTCAACCGTTTCTTTTTTCAGCTTGAAAATATTGAACCTGCAGGAAGATTTACAGAAGCAATCCATTACAAAGAAATATTTGCCGGAACACAGAGAAAAGAACTGCTCATTTTTATCACCGATTTTTATCAGCAGGATAAAGAGATCTATGCTTTGCTCGATTCGCTTGCTTCGCTAAAACATGAGATCATTGTCTTTCATGTTTTGGGAAAGAATGAAATAGAACTGGATTATAACGGCTATTCTGCGCTGGAGGATCTGGAGACCGGCGAAACGATTCAAATAGACCAGTCAAACGTGCAAAAGCTGTATAAAGAGTGCCTTCAGGAACATTTGGCGCAAATAAGAATGCAGTTGCTCGATAAGGGAATTTTCTATAAAATGATCAGTATGGATGAGCCTTTAGACGAGGCGTTAAGAAGCTTTTTAAACCAAAGAAATAAGTTAAGAGTTTAAGTATTGTTTCAGTTTTTACAACCCATATTACTTTTTTCAATAGCCGCGATAACCATCCCGGTCATCATTCATTTGTGGAATGTAAAGCAAGGCAAAACACTTAAAGTCGGAAGCATTTCTTTGTTGACCGAGGCTTCAAGGCAAAGTGCAAGCAGCCTGAAATTGCACGACCTGTTGCTTTTGTTTCTTCGCTGCCTGCTGATTGCCTTGCTTGCCTGCATATTGGCAGAACCCTGGTTTCAACAACCATTATCTGTAAAAAAGGAGAAGGGATGGATATTATTGGAAAAAGAAAATCTGCATGAAAGCTACAACAGGTGTAAGCCTGCAATAGATTCGCTGTTAAAGAGCGGTTATGAATTTCATTATTTCAATGCAGGCTTTCAAAAAGATAATTTAGCAACTGCATTAAAAACACAAAAAGATACACTTGTTTCAAACTCACAACTCACAACTCACAACTCACAACTCACCACTCACCCCTCCCCATTCACCACTCACATTTCCTATTGGACTTTGCTTAAAGAACTAAATCAAACAGTTCCATCTGAGCTTCCTGTTGCTGTGTTTGTAAAAAATGATCTTCAGCGATTCAGTGGAGAAAGACCATCGGTTTCTCTCAACCTGCGCCTGCAATCTTATATTTCTGCTGATACCGTTTCTTCATTTATCGCTAAAGCATTTATTACTGCTTCCGACAGCATTCATTTGCTGATCGGTTATAGTAAACCATCCGGAACCTCATACACTGAAAAGAATTTACCTCTTGCCACCATTTCAACTGCTGAATATAAAACTGAAATAAGCAACGGTAAACTAATGGTTTCGCTAAACAATTCTGAAACGGGAATAAGCGCCGATACATCATTTTTTGAAGTAGACACTTCTACAACAAGAGTAACGGTATTAGCTGATAAATTCAGAAATGATGCGAATTATGTAAGGGCAGCCATTGAGTCGATCAGGAGATTTAGTAAAAGAAAACTGCAGCTTTCCATAGTCAATAATGATAAAGATATTCCTGCCAACCAGGATTGGCTTTTCTGGTTATCAGACCAAAGTATTCCCTTTGCAATTGCTGCAAAAAATATTTTTATGTATGAAAAGGGAAAAGCAGAAAACACTCACTCATGGATAGTGGCAGGTGATGAAACAAACCAGGATAAACAACCTGTTGAAATAACAAAAGTGACTGCTCAAAAAGTCTCAAATAATTTTGAAACTCTTTGGGTTGATGGATATGGAAAACCTCTTTTAAGCAAGGAAGTAAAAAGCAACGCTTCTGTG
>CAXUMK010000093.1:8745-18908 GCA_964251885.1 uncultured Segetibacter sp.
ATCATTTCTTCAGTCGTCTTGATCCCGAATGGAACGACCTGGTGTGGAGCGAAGAATTTCCGAAGCTGATAATGAAACTTCTTTCTAAAGAAGACAACAATGCGGATAGGTATGATAAAAGAATGATCGATCCGAAGCAGCTACAACCTGTTATTTCGGCTAAAAATGAAGTGGTTATAAAGGATAAGTTCATTCAAAAAACTGACCTTACTCATTTTTTATGGCTCGCCGCTTTTGTTGTGTTCTTACTTGAAAGATGGATTTCATTCAGAAATAAAAAAACAGTAGTATATGGTTGAGGCAAATGGAAAACATATCATTCACAGCTTAGAAAAAAAGTGGAGGGTAAACGTTATCCTGTCTTATCTTTTTGTATCACTGGCGATAGCAATAGTACTGGCCGTACTGTTACATAAACTTGTTTTATTAACGCTGCTATGTGCCATTCCTTTATTTGTTTTGATTTTCGTGACTATTGTTTTCTTACAGCAAAAGTGGAAAATCAATGAGCAGGATGTGTCCGTTTTTTTAAACCGTCATTATCCGCAATTGCAGGAAAGCGCTCACCTGGTTTTAGCGCCTTACGAAAAGCTGAACTTTTTGCAGAAACTGCAGACACAAAAAGTAGAACGCGAATTGTCAGAAATTGCAGTGCCCAAACAATTCAATCAGAAACTCATATCTTCTTTACTAACTCTTTTAATTGCTGGTATTATCAGTTTCGTTTTATTAAAGCTTCCTATTTCGCAGATGAATGGTTTTTCCAAAGGTTCATCTGTAATTTCTGTTACTGATCATTCAACAACGCCTGCTGAAAAGATACTTCCCGAAATCAAATCGGTCAGCGTACAAATTGTGCCGCCGGCTTATACAAAAAAGAGCAGGAGAGAGCAGGACAAATTCAACCTGCTGGTTGAAGAAGGTGGCGATATAATGTGGCAGTTGAAAACAAATGTTTCAGTAAAAAAGCTTGCACTAATATTTAATGACAAGCAGGTTTTGTCTTTGCAGCCGCTAAATGCTGAACATACCAACTGGAGTGGCAGAAGGTCATTTACACATCCAGGTTTTTACCAGGTTGCTATTGACAATAAGCTGTCTGAGTTTTATAAAATAGAGATGATCAAAGACCTTCCGCCGGTTATCAATATTCAGGCGCCCAAACCCAATCTGATTATAGATTTTGGCTCGCCCCGGAAAGTAATGTTGTCTGTTGGTTTATCAGATGATTATGGCGTTAATGATGCTTCTGTTTCTGCTACCATTTCGAGTGGAAGCGGGGAAGCTGTGAAATTTAAAGAACAGCAATTGACGTTTTCGGATTTTGCAAAAGGCAATGTAAAATATAATTTAAAAAAGTTGTTAGACCTGGATGCTTTGGGCATGAAGCCGGGCGATGAACTGTATTTTTATGTGAAGGCTGTTGATAACCACAACCAGGAAAAACGTTCGGATGTCTATATCATCTCGCTTGCCGACACAGCCCAGTTGATGAGTATGGATGGATTGG
The DNA here is from genome assembly GCA_964251885.1 of uncultured Segetibacter sp. Taxonomy (GTDB): domain Bacteria; phylum Bacteroidota; class Bacteroidia; order Chitinophagales; family Chitinophagaceae; genus Segetibacter. The sequence goes on from CAXUMK010000093.1 coordinate 10,256, forward strand.
TTACCGGTATCGATTTGAAGCCCGAATACTTTAGAAGCGAAAGACAAATTATAATAGAAAGCGAACAGTTGATCAAAGACAGGGATACAATCAGTGTACAGGAGTTTAATAACAGAAGCAACAATTTAGGGATAGACCAAAAACTATTGAGGCTTCGGTATGGGAAATTTTTAGGTGAAGAAAACGAGACAGAGATTCCAGGAGGACATGAGCACAATGAAGCAGGTCACAATGATGCAGCAGATTTTGGCAATGCTGAAAAAGTGATTGATGAATATTCTCATAAACACGACAATGCCGAAGACGCCTCTTTTTTTGAACCCACGTTGAAGGCACAACTCAAAGCTACATTGAACGAAATGTGGAAAGCGGAGTTGCAGTTACGGTTAAACAAACCACAGAATGCTTTACCATTTGAATACAAAGCTCTAAAGCTGCTGAAAGACCTGCAGCAAAAATCGAGAGTGTATGTGGCTAAAACTGGTTTTAAATCAACTCCTTTGAAACCAGAAAAAAGATTGACCGGAGACCTGAGTAAAATAGCTCAGCCAACAGAGCAGCAACAGGTGGAAAAGAAAAAAGACGTGTACGAGGTATCAAGAAAAGCAGCAGGGTTGTTAGGTCTTTTAAAAACAGGCAGACAAATCAACCCGGAAGCAATAGGGACATTGCAGCAGGCAAGTCTTCAATTGTACAGCAAGGCAGCGGAGCAGCCATCATTGTATTTGCCTGCCGTTACTTCTATGAACAGAATTTTAGCAGCCATTTCAAAACATAGCCAGCCAAAAATGTCAGACATCAACACGACTGAAAATGGTTTGCAAAAAATGCTTTCAGCAGTGGTAAAACTTCCGGGGGCAATGCAGGGTGCTGCTTCTGAAAGTTTGTCGGATGAATATTTTAAAAACATAAATAGAGGCAGGCACTAATGGCAGAATGGAATTACATCATCATTTCGGCTACTCTTCTTCTTACCTGCTTTATGGTGTGGAAGGAAGTGACACGTGCAAACAGGTTAAGGTTAACCTGGCGAATAATTGCATCTCTTGCTGCTGCAGTCAGCCTTGCGTGCATATCTCTTCCGGTTACATTTATGGTTGCAAAAAAGATAAACTCATCCAAAGAAGCCATCTTACTTAGTGGGGGTTTTAATAAAGACAGCATCAACTATTTTTTGCGTAACTCTTCTGCACAATATTCGGTTTACGCAACGGATGAGGTTGTTTTTCAAACGGCTCAATCATATAGACCAACATTCATTTCAGCTATCGAAATGCTGAATCAGCATGATGAAAAACCAGAGGTGGTGCATGTTTTTGGTTACGGGCTGAAGCCGGATGAATTACAGCAGTTAAATATTCCCATAGTGTTTCACCGGTCTGAAAATCCGGCTGGCATTATAGCAATTAACTGGCAAAGGAAATTGGCTTCGGGAGATAAGCTGCTTGTGCAGGGAAGGTTCAATAATAATTTTTCAGGCGAGGTAAAGCTTGTTTTAAGTGGCTTGCACACAAGCCTTGATTCTCTCGTTATTCCGCCAAATACTGTTTCTTATTTCGAATTGGCAACCGTTCCCAAACTTCTCGACAGAGGCGTGTATAGTATCTCTGCTATTCATAAAAAAGATACGATAGAGACCGAAGATATTCCGGTGGAAGTAGTGCAGCGAAGGAAAATGCAGGTTTGTGTACTCGCTGCTTCTCCTGACTTTGAAAATAAGTTTCTTACTGGTTGGCTTTCACAAAACGGATATGGCATTGCAATACGAAGCAGGATCAGTAAAGACAAGTTTCAGAAGGAATATGTAAGTACTTCCGGCATTTCATTGAATAATATTTCCTCGTCAGTTTTAGATCAATTTGATGTACTGATTGCAGATGCTGCAGAACTGTCTTCTATTAGTAAATCTGAATTGGGAAATATTCAATCAGCGGTACAAAACAAAGGTCTCGGCCTGATCGTACGAACGGATAGTTCTGCAGGTTCGAACGCATTTTATACAAAGGATTTTTCTGTTATCAAGGGAAAAGAGAACAATGACAAATCAATCTGGCTATCGCTGAAAAGTGCAAACAATGTGGGTTTTAAACTGCCCGTTGAATACCCTGTTTACATACGTCCTGATGCGGGTACGAAATCTCTGATAAACGATGATAAAGCTGCTGTTTTTGCTGCTGCTGCAATGTACGGCAATGGGAAAGTTGTTCTTGTAACTGTAGAAAATACATATAGTTCACTGCTGTCTGGAAACCAGGAAAGTTATCATGCATTCTGGTCATTGTTGCTGGATAAAGCTGCTAAAAAAATCCCTGCTAACGAAGTCGTTACTGTTTCACCTGCTTTACCTGCGGTGAATGAGCCTTTTGTACTTTCTGTTCAAAACAACAACCCAATACAGCCGGGGCAGATTGGTGAAGAAAAGGTTTATCTGCAGCAGGACAAGTTGCTGCCTTTTATACATTCCGGCACTTACTGGCCTGCAGAAACAGGATGGTTGCCTGAAGTGAATGCAGAAGGAAAAATACAATGGCTATATGTGTACAAAAACAATGATTGGAGCGCCATAAATGCATCAAAAAATTTGCGAGCTACAGAAATATATGCCTCAAAAAACAGCCCTGTGAAAAATGAAAATAAGGTGATAAAAAAAGATGTTCCTTATTCTGTTCCCAAAGTGTATTTTTTCATTATTTTTATCACATCTGCCGGTTTCTTGTGGTTTGAAAAGAAACGAAACCCCAACCCCTAAAGGGGCTTAAAACGAAGACTTTGATTGTTTGCCAAAATTGAATATGGTTTTAGAAATGGTTCATGCAAAAGCCATTTCATTTATAGATAAATGACGAGCAGAAATATGTATCACAAATGTTAGTGCAAAAGTGAATTGATATACGAAAGCTCGGCCTCCTTCTCCTTCAGGAGAAGGAACGAGGATGAGGTTATTTCTGCACAAAGAACAAAAAGTACAAGAGTGCGACGCAACGATGATGTATCATAGAAATACTGCCGGGCTCATAATAAAACAAATGAATAAAAACGAACTATAATACTTTAAAACGTACACTATTTTGAAACGAAAAGACTTTCTTCAAATGTCGGCAATGGGTATTGGCTCGCTGCTGATTCCAAAATTTGGCTTGCTCGGCAATCCGGTCGACCCATCGGTCGCTCTGCTCGAGGGAATGGATGTGGCAATGAAAAAGCAACTTGCAGATGTGGCTTTAACAGCAGCCCGAGGCAAAGGTGCTACTTATGCAGACATCAGGATTGGCAGGTATCTCAACCAGTTTGTGATTACCCGCGAGAACCGTGTGCAGAACATTGTGAATACAGAATCTTTTGGGGTTGGCGTCAGGGTGATTGCCAATGGTTCGTGGGGGTTTGCCGCTTCTAACAACGTGACCAAAGAGGAAGTTGCCAAAACTGCAGAAAGAGCCGTAGCCGTGGCAAAGGCAAACTCTAAAGTAATGTCTGAGCCGGTGCAGCTCGCTTCGCAAAAAGGCTACGGCGAAGTAAGCTGGAAAACGCCGATAGAAAAAAATGCGTTTGAAGTTCCTGTAAAAGAGAAAGTTGATCTGCTGCTTTCTGTAAATGCTGCGGCTATGTCGGGCGGCGCAAACTATGTAAACTCAATGATGTTTGCGGTAAACGAACAAAAGTATTTTGCCTCTACAGATGGTTCTTATATAGACCAGGATGTGCACCGGGTGTACCCAACTTTTGTGGTTACAAAGATTGATAAAACAACAGGAAAGTTTGAGACAAGAAGGTCATTAAGTTCTCCTGTCGGCATGGGTTACGAATACCTTACACCTTTGCCCGACAGTAAAATTACCGGCGTAGTAACAAGGTATAAAAACCGGTACGACATCATGGAAGATGTAAAAGCTGCCACCGCAGATGTTGACCAAAAGCTGAAGGCTAAAACTGTCGAGCCAGGTAAATATGACCTTGTGCTCGACCCGTCGCATTTGTGGCTTACCATTCATGAGTCGGTTGCTCATCCGACTGAACTTGACCGTGTTTTGGGATACGAAGCGAATTATGCAGGAACTAGTTTTTTGACGTTGGATAAGCTGCATTCAAAGAATTTCCAGTTTGGCAGCAAACTGGTAAACATACATGCCGATAAGCTGCAGCCAGGTTCTCTCGGTGCGGTGGGTTATGATGATGAAGGTGTGAAAACAAAAGAATGGGAGTTGATCAAAGATGGCGTGCTGGTAAATTTTCAGGCTATCAGAGACCAGGCGCATATTTTAGGATTGAATGAATCGCAGGGCTGCTGCTACTCGCAAAGCTGGCGCGATGTGCAGTTTCAGAGAATGCCGAATGTGTCGCTTTTGCCGGGCAAGGACAAATTGAGCGTGGATGATATGATTAAAAATGTGGAGAAAGGGATTTATATTATTGGCGACGGCTCTTTCTCGATAGACCAGCAACGGTATAATTTCCAGTTTGGCGGACAAACATTTTACGAGATCAAAAATGGCAAGATTGCGGGCATGTTGAAAGATGTCGCCTACCAGGCAAATACACAGGAGTTCTGGAATTCGTGCGTGGCAATTGCAGATAAAAGCGATTACCGTCTCGGCGGCGCTTTTAACGATGGCAAGGGACAACCTGCACAATCAAATGCAGTTTCTCATGGCAGCGCGACTGCACGTTTCAATGGAGTAAATGTGATTAATACAGCAAGAAAAATCTAACAATATTTATGGCAATATTAAGTAAAGACGAAGCGCAGGCAATGTTGAAAAAAGTGCTTGCTTTCTCAAAAGCGGATGAATGCGAGGTAAGCCTTAACGGCTCTGAAGGAGGCAACATACGGTATGCCCGAAACGCGATTTCTACAGCAGGCGACATCAGCAGTTTAAGTCTTGCTGTCAGTTCTTCGTATGGAAAGAAAACAGGCACGGCAACGATCAATGAATTTGATGATAAGTCACTCGAAAAGGTCGTAAGAAGGTCAGAGGAACTCGCCCAGCTTGCTCCCGAAAATCCTGAGTACATGCCGCTGTTAGGTCCATCAACGTTCCCCGACTCTATCACTTATGTTCCGGCAACTGCCGCGATGACTCCAGATAGCAGAGCCGATGCGGTGGCAAAAAGCATACAGGTGGCTAAAGATGCAAAATTAGACGCGGCAGGTTTTATAGAAAATACGACCGCCTTTGATGCTATCATGAATTCTAAAGGCTTGTTTGCTTATAACAAAGACACCGATGTTATTTTCTCCATCACTGCCCGCAACCAGGCAGGTACAGGTTCTGGTTATGCTGCAAAAGGATTTAATGATATAACTAAGTTAGACACTTTAGCAGCAACCAAAGTGGCGGCAAGCAAAGCCAATGGTTCTGCCGATGCCAAGGCAATTGAGCCGGGAAAATACACCGTCATCCTTGAGCCTGTGGCAGCCACTTACATGCTCGAAAATATGTTTCGCGGCTTCGATGCAAGAAGCGCCGACGAAGGCAGAAGCTTTATGAGCAAACCAGGTGGCGGCAACCGCCTGGGCGAGCAAATGATGGACGAAAAGGTGACCATTTATTCCGACCCTTTTAATACTGAACTTCCATCTGAAACATGGAGCCGCGAAGGGTTTGCCTACAAGAAAACAAATTGGGTGGAAAAAGGCGTGGTGAAAAATCTTAGCTATTCGCAATACTGGGCAAAGAAGCAGAATGCACAGTTTCTTCCGCAACCGCCCAATGTAATTATGGAAGGCGGAACGGCTTCATTGGAAGATTTGATAAAAAGCACCGAAAGAGGCATCCTTGTTTCGAGGTTGTGGTACATCAGAATGGTCGACACGCAAACCCTGCTGCTGACAGGCTTAACCCGCGACGGAACTTTTTATATTGAGAACGGCCAAATTAAATTCCCTATTAAAAATATGCGCTTCAACGAAAGCCCGGTAATCATGCTGAATAATGTAGAAGCATTGGGTAAATCTGAACGAAGCATCAGTGTAGAATCGTACAGAAGTTATTTGATACCACCGATGAAGATCAGGGATTTTACATTCACTTCGTTGTCGGATGCGGTGTAAACCTCACCCCCAACCCCTCTCCACAAGTGGAGAGGGGGTAATACAGTTTTTTATGAAGTGGGCAAAGTAATAAGTGGAGAGGGCTATACAGGTTTTTAAAGAAGGGTTTTTTGAAGCCGGGCAAAGTAATTTTATTTGGCTTTTGTTGCGTCGCAATACGTTCATCAGTATTGCTGCTATTTGGCTTTTTCCAACACGTATTTATTCTGTCCTCAGGTTATAAGTTGACTAAATGAGTTAACTTATAACTCTTCTTACAGCCAGCTTCTTTTTTTCTTCAAAAAATGCCTGGAAACACCAAAAGAAGAGATGAAGCGATTTTACATTGCAACTGCTTTTCTAAATTTTAAAAAAGACAACTTTGAAAAGACGCGATTTTCTTCATTATGCCGGAATGGGTTTAGGTGGCGCTTTTATCTCCAATATCCCGGTATTTGGAAACATCATTTCCCCTGAACAATTTTTAAAACCGGCAGATACGACGTTTAAAAAGCAGCTTGCTGATAAAGTGCTTACCGCAGCAAAATCAAAAGGTGCGACCTACGCCGATGTAAGAATTGGAAGATACATGCGGCAATATCTTGTAACACGTGAACATAAGGTAGAAAGTATTACAAACACCGAGTCGTATGGTATCGGAATAAGAGTATTGGCCAACGGTTGCTGGGGATTTGCCGCGACTGATAAAATGGATAATGACAGTATCATGAAAGCAACAACAACAGCAGTCGATATTGCCAAAGTAAATGCAAAACTGCTGTCAGAACCTGTACAACTGGCTCCGCAAAAAGGGTACGGAGACGTAAGCTGGAAAACGCCTCTTGAGAAAAATGGCTTTGAAATTCCTGTAAAAGATAAAGTTGACCTGTTATTATCTGCCAATAATATTGCTCTTCAAAATGGGGCAAGCTTTATAAGCAATTCGCTTTTTCTAATCAATGAACAGAAGTATTTCGCATCTACCGAAGGTTCTTATATCGACCAGGATATTCACCGCATCTGGCCAACATTTACCGTTACAAAAACCGATGCAAAAAGCGGAAAGTTTGAAACACGAAATGCGCTTAGCGCACCAATGGGAATGGGATACGAATATCTCATTCCACGGGAAGAAGACAAAATAAAAGGAGTAGTTACAGTATACAATAAAAGGTACGACATACTGGAAGATGTGAAAGCCGCTACCTTACAGGCAGATGAAAAACTGAAAGCAAAACCTCTTGAGCCGGGGAAATATGACCTGGTAATTGATCCTACCCAACTGTTTTTAACCATTCATGAATCGGTAGGCCATCCTACCGAGCTTGACCGGGTCTTGGGCTATGAAGCGAACTTTGCAGGAACAAGCTTTTTAACGCTTGACAAATGGGAATCCAAAAAATTCAATTTTGGAAATAAGCTGGTAAATTTTGTTGCCGATAAAACGCAGCCCGGTTCTTTGGGTGCAGTTGGCTATGATGATGAAGGTGTAAAAACCAAAGAATGGGACATCATAAAAGATGGAATTCTGGTCAACTACCAGGCAACACGAGACCAGGCGCATATCATCGGTTTAAACGAATCGCAGGGATGCAGTTATGCCGACAACTGGAGCAGTGTTCAGTTTCAGCGTATGCCTAATGTCTCGCTGCAGCCGGGAAAATCTCCTTTGAAGCCTGCTGATATGATTAAAAATATTGAAAAAGGTTTGTACATGTTTGGACGCAACTCTTACTCGATAGACCAGCAGCGGTACAACTTTCAGTTCAGCAGCCAGCTCTGTTATGAAATTAAAAACGGTAAGATAACAGGCATGGTTAAGGATGCAGCCTACCAGGCAAATACACAGGAATTTTGGAATTCGTGCGCTGCTGTTTGTGATGAAAGCGATTATCGTCTCGGCGGTTCTTTTTTTGATGGAAAAGGCCAGCCATCGCAGGTTAGCGCAGTCTCGCACGGATGCGCAACCACGAGGTTTAACGGAGTAAGTGTGATTAATACCGGAAGAAAAATCTAACCACATTTATAGCGGTAGTAAGAAAATTCTATATTGGAATTTCACTTTCTTTTGGGCATTGTCTTACAAAAAACAGCGATGATTAAACCCGTTTATTGAAAGATATACTGCATGCGGAATAAGATTCCCAAAAACGGGACAGAGGTAGTGCATTGCGGAATAATGAACAAAAGTACAAGGGTGTGCGACGCAACGATGACTCATAGTAGCAATGCAGACCGGCTCCAAAAAATCACTGCACTTTTTACGCCGCAGGAAGTATAAATATCTAAACTTTTCTCTACTAAAAGTACCGCCCCCGATCATCCAAAATCTTTCCTCCATTAACGGCTGCTCCTCTTCTTGCAAAAGCCGTTTATTGTATTTATCTTACTCTCTCCGGTTTCTCCTTCCGGCTTGCTGATCTCTGTCCTTCACCATCTCTCAAAATGGTCAACTGTATTCATTCATCAAAACAATACACTTAAAATGGACACTGTAAAATCAACCGACACTACTGTACAAACCACTGCAACACTACCTTCCAGACCCGTCATTATGTGGATCAATCATTTTGATCTGTTGCCGGGTGACCCAAGCGTAACAACTACCTTCAATGCGGTTTCATC
>CAXUMK010000094.1:0-15330 GCA_964251885.1 uncultured Segetibacter sp.
CTGGTTGATGTTGTATGGAGGCTTTACCCGGTTTAAAATTTCAATAATCTCTTCTGATGCAAAAGCCATTCCCAGACGAAGTCCTGCAAGTCCCCACGCTTTGCTGAATGTTTGCAGAACAATAAGGTTTTGATAGTCATTCAGTTCCTGGATAAAAGACTTTTGACGGGAAAAATTGATATACGCTTCGTCAATGACAACCAGTCCGCTAAAGTTGTTCAGAACAGTTTCAATGTCTTCCCTGTTCATCGAATTGGCTGTAGGATTATTTGGCGAACAAATCCAGATTATTTTGGTATTCTCATCTGCAAGGTTTTCAAGGTGCACCAAGTCAAGCTGGAAATCATCAAGTAAAGGCACTTTTTTAATTTCAACATCATTTATGTTAGCGCTTACTTCATACATACCGTAAGTAGGCGGGCAAATAATGACATTGTCTTTCCCGGGATTGCAGAAACAACGGTATAAAAGGTCTATGCATTCGTCGCTGCCATTGCCCAAAAATATTTTTTCAGGTGCAACGGCTTTTACCTGCGAAAGCGCTTCTTTTACTTTCACCTGGTGCGGATCGGGATAGCGGTTATACCATTTCGTTAATGGTGAGCCCAGTGCATTTTCATTGGCGTCTAAAAACACCTTTGCCTGCCCGGTAAATTCATCTCTTGCCGACGAATAAGGGGTAAGCGTTTTTATATTTTCACGTATGAGTTTGTTTAAATCTAACATTTTAAAAAAAGGAGTTAGGAGTTTTGAAGTTAGAAGTTGCAAGTTTAGGAGTTATCCCCTCGCTCCTCCCTTTAGGGCCGGGGCTTCTCCTCAAGTCTTATTGTCACTGCATTTTTATGCGCCTGCAAACCTTCTGCTTCGGCCATTAATTCAACCGTATCAGCAATCCCCTTCAAGCCTTCCTTCGATACTTTCTGATACGTTATCTTCTTTACAAAACTATCTACACTTACCCCGCTATAGGCTTTTGCATACCCGTTTGTAGGTAAAGTATGATTGGTGCCGCTGGCATAATCACCTACACTTTCCGGCGAATAATTTCCCAGGAATACCGATCCTGCATTGACAATCTTTTCCGCAATTTCTTCGGCTTTATTACACGAAATAATGAGGTGCTCGGGTGCATATTCATTCATCAGTTCTATGCCTTCTTTAATCGTTTTTACCAGAAAAATTTTACTGTTTTGCAAGGCGATGATTGCAATCTCTTTTCTTGGCAAAACAGTAAGCTGACTTTCAATCTCCGCTTTAGCTTCCTGCGCCAATGTTTTAGAAGTAGTTACCAGGATGGATTGGCTGTCGTTACCATGCTCAGCCTGCGATAACATATCCGCAGCAACAAAAGAAGCATTTGCACTTTCATCTGCAAGCACTGCCACCTCACTTGGTCCTGCGGGCATGTCTATAGCTATTCCATCTTTCTGAACCAATTGTTTGGCGCAGGTAACATACTGGTTTCCCGGTCCAAATATTTTATACACTTTCGGTATCGTGTCTGTACCATTGGCCATTGCGCCGATTGCCTGCGCACCACCTGCTTTAAAAATCTGCGTTACCCCGACCAGCTTTGCAGTATATAAAATGGCAGGATGCAATTTGCCTTCCCGGTTTGGTGGCGAACACAGAATAATATCTTTACAACCTGCAATCTTAGCCGGAACCGCTAACATCAATACAGTTGAAAATAAAGGCGCAGACCCACCTGGAATATACAACCCCACCTTTTCTATAGGCAACGATTTGCGCCAGCATATAATTCCTGGCATCGTTTCAATGGGCTGTTCAAACGTAAGCTGGGCTGTATGAAATTTCTCAATATTAGCTTTGGCTTGCTGGATAGCGGCTTTCAAATCATCCTTTACCAGTGCAGAGGCTTCGTTTATTTCTTCGTCAGTTACCTTAAATTTATGAATGGTTACCTTATCAAACATCGAAGAAAATCTTCTTACAGCATCATCTCCATTTTGTTTTACCTGCTTTAAAATATTTGCTACACTTGCTTCTAATGATGAATTATCTAAAGCAGGCCGCAACAATAATTTCTTCCACACCTTCTTTTCCGGATGCTCATAAATTACTAACATAACGAGAGGTCCTTTGTCATTTTATAATTCGTAAAGTCTTTGCCATTCGACAGCTTTTTCTTTACCTGTGTTACCCTAAATCCGAAAGCTTCAAAAAAAGGCTTTGCAGTAATGCTCGATTCTGTAGTCAAAACCTGTAAATGTCTTTGTTCAGCTATCAGCAGTATCTCATCTATCAGGTTCGCCGCTATCTTTCTTCTCTGAAAATCTTTATGAACATACAACGTGTCTACATGCCCTTCATCAAACTCGGTGAAACCAACTATTGTATCATCAATAAAAGCAACCTTGCAAATATTTCTCTTCAGCCTTTGTTCCCAAAATCTCTTATCTGAGTGTAACGGAGCCCAGCCATTCAATTGTTCTTTTTTATAATCCCGCGCATTCACAGTATGTACACTATCATAAAACAACCTGATCATTTCATCCAGCATATCTTCCTTATAATCCAAAATTTTTAATTCTTTCATGCAATGTTTTTTATCGCCACTAAGTCACTAAGGCGCGAAGTGGTATTTTTGTTTATTTTAAGTTTATGCTTATCGTTTTTTTAAGCAAAATTTTTTGTTCATTCTAACCTTTATACTTTCCACCGCATAAAAAAATGCAGTGAATTTTTTGGAGCCGGGCTGCATTACTACTATGAAACAGCCGTTGCGTCGCACACTTGTACTTTTGTTCATTATTCAGCAATGCACTATTTTACCCCTCGTGCAGTATAACAGTGTCATCATGCTTTGTTTTAGCCCCTTCAGGGGTTGGGGCTTTTAAACGATCATCTTTTCAATGGGCACAACTAAAATTCCCTGTGCTCCGGCTTCTGTTAGTTTCTCGATTATTTCCCAGAAGTCGTTTTCATTTAACACACTGTGAACACTGCTCCAGCCGCTTTCTGCCAAAGGCAACACAGTAGGGCTTTTCATACCCGGCAACAAACCAATGATTTCGGTAAGTTTATTGTTAGGTGCATTCAGCAAAATGTATTTATTATTTTTTGCCCTTTTAACCGCCTTTATCCTAAATAATAATTTATCCAGCAATCGTTGCTTTTCATCATTAAGACCAGTTGTTTTAATCAACACTGCCTGCGATTTTAATATCGTTTCTACTTCTTTTAACCCATTCATAAATAAAGTAGAACCACTGCTAACCAGGTCGCAGATAGCATGAGCAAGACCAATACCGGGAGCGATTTCAACACTGCCGCTAATCTCATGTATTTCAGCATCTACACCTCTTTCCTCCATGTACTTTTTTACAATGACCGGATAAGTAGTCGCTATTCTTTTTTGATGCAGGTACGATACATCGGTATAGTCTTCATTGCGGCTTACTGCAATGCTCAACCTGCACTTTCCAAAACCCAATTGTTCTACAACCTCTACTTTCTTATTCTTTTCATACACCACATTCTCCCCAACGAAACCAATATCAGCCACTGCATCTTCTACATACTGTGGTATATCATCATCTCTGAGAAAATAAATTTCAAGAGGAAAATTGTTTGCTTCAGTCCTTAACTTGTTTACGCCGTTAGCAATATCAATACCGCATTCTTTTAACAGCTTCATGCTGTCTTCGTTTAGTCTTCCCGATTTTTGAATAGCAATCCTCAGAACCATATTAAGACCCTCCTAACCTCCCAAAGGGGAGGGATTTTTAATGAAAAAGGCTTACTATTGAGTAAGCCTTTTAGTATTTTATTTTTTAAATACACAATTTCAACACTAGCTTACCACTAAGGAAGGAAATGAGGATGAATGTGCAGGTATAAATTCATGCTGCAAATATAACTCCTCATTGTATAGCAAAAAAATTACTTTAAAAGGGAGGTAGAATTGAACTTGCATTTAAATAGCCAGGCAGTGGAATTGGTTTACCTTCTTCTTTTAAATCTTCAAGGTATAAAGCAATTGCATCTTTTACATTTTCTTTAGCCTCATCTATTGTTTCGCCAGAAGAATAACACCCATCCAAATCCGGAACTTTCGCCCAAATAGTTCCATCTGCTGCTTTTTCAAAAATCACTAAAAATTCCATATATAAGATAAGTTTTCAATTATTAACCTATTCACATCTATTATACTGCACGCGGGATAAGATTGTGCATTGCTGAATAATGAATAAAAGTACACGAGTGCGACGCAACGATGTAAATAGTAGTAATGCAGCCCGGCTCCACAAAAATCACTGCACATTTTTATGCGGCTGGAAGTATAACACATCCATCAAATGGCCATCAAATAAAAAACAGTTGATTATCAATACGATATTTTAAAATTCTATCTTTTTATCAAATGGCTATCAAATAAAGGCTATGCTTACATACCACCGAACTTATTGACTTACTGACCTATTGACTTATTTGACTATTGACTACTTCCCTTCCCCTACTGCCCTACCAAGAAAACCGCATTGCAAAACAGCAGTTTTCCGTTTTCCCAAAACTCGCGGAACAAAGGGTCGTCGGCAAAAAAGACAAAAGAACCATTTCCGGTATTGGTTACTCCGAATACGACACCATCTTTGAGCTGACTTTTTACTTTTGTTCCGGCGAAACCAGTTACATAATTATCCTTTTTAATTATGCCGACATTCCATCCGTCTTTCAAAAACTCATAGACATCCGGGTCTTGTTTTAAAGTATAATACGTGTCGGAGTAGCCAAAAGCAAGCGGATGAGTGTTGTCTAACTGCACTTTGTAAATAGCGCCGGGAATGCTGTTTTTAAGATCGTCACGTTCGCGGTTTTCAAACTTCTTCAGCAATGAATAATTGTCTTTATCATCTTTTTTATCATCCTTATCATCCTTATCTTCCTTTAGTTTAATGCCCCAGTCGCCTGATGCAAGCTGTTGTACAGCATTTTCCATGGCAATCAGGTTTCCGCCGCTGCTTACAAATTCCTTCAGTTTATCGGTTACATTTTTGTCTGTGAGATTTCGGTAATCGCCATCAGGAACAATTAAAACATTGAAGTTTTTAAGACTAATGCGGCCAAGCTCCGAGGTATTTATCAAAGTGATTGGATAATCAAGTTGCTGTTCGAAAAAATGCCACACTTCGCCTGCGCCTAATGAAGAGGTTTGCTCGCCGGTAAGCAAAGCGATTTTTGGCGCACGGATAGACCTCACTTCAGGTGAGCCAAAGTCGGGGCCTTTATCCATAAAGCCGGAAGAAACCGCCTCGATCTCTGTCTCATTTTTTACAGCCAGATCATTTAAAATACTTTGCAGGTTTACCGGGTTTGTTTTCTGCAAAACAATCAAAGTACCGCGTTCATATTGCTTTTGGTTATACGTAAACGGCTTTTCTGAAAAGCGCACTTTAATGCCCTGTTTCAGCAACTGACCTAAAACCTTTACGCTGTTGATAGAATTGTAATTGATTAAATAACCGTAAGTGGAAGCAGCAACTGGCTTCACATTTACCGAAGGCTGATATGTTTGAAGCGGAAGAGCATCTGCAACGGCATACGCATCTACACCATAAGCATAAGGTAGTGACCAGGCAGTTATATCGTAGGTAACAGAATCAGCCAGATTGCTTTTTGGTTCGAGTAAAACTCTTGCAAGAACGGATTTTGTTTGCGCAGAACTGATAGCTATACTGTACTTTTTCAGGCTTCCGTTTTCTTCTTTGCCCGTGGTATAATTCATTCCTCTGAAAGCCTTATCTCCGATGGTTCCATACTCTATTTTGTTCACCTGCAGCAGGTGTGCTATACTATTTATCTTAGCCGCATTGTTGCTTGTTAAAATGTATGTTTTAACGGTACTTCCTTTTCCGGCTTTGCTGTCATCAAAAAATTTTTTGTATTCGGTAAGTAACCTCGATGCATTTTGCGATGCCATCTCGATAGTAGACAAACCGGTTGTATAATGATGGTTTACCCGGTCAACAAGTGTTAATGTATCGCCTGAGGCAGTCACTACGCCCAATCCTCCACGGCCTCCTCCACCCTGCTCAAACGTCATTCCGATAGCGCCGTTGTATAAAGGGTATGTATCGCCGTAAGAAGGATAAAACAAATCAAATCTTTCTTTTGTAAAAAAAAGCCAGCCGTTTTGGTCAAAGTATTTTGCATTGTTTCTTCCTATAATGTTTTGAAAGTCTCTTTGCCATTGTGTAATTACTTCATGAAAAGGTTCTGCGGCGGGTGCAAAATAATAAGGCTGGTTTATTCCCTGTTCGTGGTAGTCAACGTGAATTTGGGGCAGCCATTCATTGTACTTTGCCATCCGCTGCTGTGTTTCTTTTTGCGTTTGCCAAGCCCAATCGCGGTTTAAGTCGAAGTTATAATGATTAGAGCGACCTCCAGGCCACGGTTCACTATGCTCACGCGATGAAGGATCGGGGTTAAAATTTTTACCAACCATCGAATTAAACCAGTTTACATAACGGTCGCGGCCATCGGGATTAATGCAGGGATCCATTACAATTACCGTGTTTTTAAGCCATTCTTTTGTTTGTGCATTTGCAGGGTCAACCAAAGAAAACAAGGTAAGCATGGCAGCTTCACTCGAAGAAGTTTCATTGCCGTGCACATTGTAGCTGAGCCATACTATAGCAGGAGCATCGTTTGTACGACCGGCAGATTTATTGGCAGACATGCCTGCAAGAGCAAGATTATTTTGACGGATACTTTCAAGGTTTTTTAAATTTTCCGGAGTGGCTATAAAAGCTACCAGCAATTCTCTTCCTTCGTAAGTCTCTCCATACTTTTCTATTTTCACCATGTCTGGCTTTGCCTGGGCAACAGACCTCACATAATTGAGTATTTTATAGTGCGGCGTGTAATGGGTGCCAATTTTATAACCCAGAAATTGCTCGGGAGATTGAAGTTGTGCAGATAAAACACCCGCTACGAAAAAACATAGAAAAGAGAGGAGAAGAGGTTTTTGCATCGTGTAAATTTAAAGTGGCAATTTAAGTGATACAATTTTCTTTAAAATAACTATTATAAAGAAAACCATAGATTCTTTGGATTGATAGAGGGATGCTTATAGTTGTCAAGAGATAATTTATACTTGAAGCCGTTATAAAAATATGCAATGAATTTTATGGGGCTGAACTGTATTACTACTATTTTACATCGTTGCGTCGCACTCGTGTACAGTTTGTTCGCTGTTCGGCAAGACCTCATCCTCCGTCTCCTTCTCCTGCGGAGAAGGAGCGGTACAGCATTGCATAACCTAACATTTTATCTACCACATCATCGTTAATTTTTCTACCCGTCATTGGCACCCTTGCAAAGCTTGGCGAAGCAATCCAAGCCAACTGTTAACCTAATGACGATGCATTAATGACTTCATGACTTCATGACTCAATGACTTAACGGTTATAGATACCGGCATAAGAAACCTTATTACCTTGTAACGGATAGAAAAGAGAAAGAAAAAACCTTATTACCTTATCATTGTCATAACGCTCAATTGAAAGATATAAGGTAATAAGGTTAGTTATTTTTTATGCAGACATGTTGTGCTACTAAGGTAATAAGGTCAAATCAGCAAATCAGCACATTAGCAAATCAGCACATTATTCTTGCCTTGCCGAATAAAGAATAAAAAGTACAAGTGTGCGACGCAACGACAGACTGTGCGAAAACTAGCTTGTAATATCTTATCTTAATTAGTTACACACTATTAACTTAGATTAGTAATGATGTAGTTAAGAAGGTAGAAAAAATTTATACTTCATAACTATTTAGTTTTCGCACAGTCTGTCGTTGTGTCACTTGTACTGATATATTTTTCATTGTAGCCATTCTCTTGATACTCCTCCAGGCAATGACTGAATATTTTAAACTCACATAAAGTACTGCGTTCAAAATCTCCGTTTATCTTTACTGTCACCGGTCAACTGTTATAGTTGATGCTGCTTTCTGTCAACTGTCATCTGTCATTTTGAAAAAACTGTCAACCGTCATCTTTCATCCGTCAACTATTCCTATGGCGCTCATTCTTCCCGTAAACGATAAAATGCTTATTATTGGCAACGCTTGTTTTATAGCCCCAAATGCTACGATTGTCGGCGATGTAATCATGGGCAACGAATGCAGTGTGTGGTTTAATGCAGTCATTCGTGGCGATGTGAATTATATAAAAATCGGCCATAAGGTAAATGTGCAGGACGGGGCAGTCATTCATTGTACTTACCAGAAGAACGCGACCAATATCGGCGACAATGTTTCTATTGGTCACAATGCCATTGTGCATGGTTGCACAATACACGACGATGTGTTGATAGGAATGGGAGCAATTGTAATGGACAGGTGTGTGGTAAACAGCAACTCAATCATAGCAGCCGGAGCAGTTGTGCTTGAAGGAACGGTTGTAGAAGCAGGCAGCATTTACGCCGGTGTTCCGGCAAAAAAAGTAAAGGACATTTCTCCTGAAAAAATCAGTGGCGAGATCAACCGTATAGCAAACAACTATGTAAAATATGCTTCATGGTTCGAAAATTATAATGCTGCAAGCAACGAAGGTGAAAGCAAATGATGATAGATGATTTCTTTTATGCAGCACAAGTGTGCGACGCAAGAATGCTGAAGAACTTCCAAAAGCCGGTAACCAAAAAAACTTCATCCAACTAAACCGTCAGATCTTCTGCTGTAAAGCTTAATGGCAACAGCATAGAAGCTTTATCAATGATGTATACTTTTCCTTCAAGTCCACCTAAAATGATACGGATAGGATGCTTTACTCTTGACTCGTATTCGAGCAGGCTTTGACGGCAAATACCGCAAGGCGATATCGGCTGTTTGCTTTCGCCTTTTTCATTGTGGTAACTAATGGCAATTGTCTCTATCGGCACATTTGGAAACTGGGATGAGACCGAGGCAAGCAGCACTCTTTCGGCACAAAGGCCAATCGGAAAACTGGCATTTTCCTGGTTGCTTCCGGCAACAATTTCTCCGTTATCTAACCTTGCAATTGCACCCACCCTAAAATGAGAATAAGGAGCATACGCATGTTTGGTAACCTCGCGTGCCTCGCTCAACAGCCAGCCATCCGGTTCATTCAATTCATCAATCGAATCGTACACCTCAAACGAAAATTTGTAATCTTCTTTCATAATTGGCTAATGTGCTAATGCAGTACTCTCGAAATTGGAGAATTAGCATATTGGCTAATTAGCTAATCAGCACATTTATTAGCACATTGGCTAATTAGCTAATCAGCACATTTTCTACTTAATGCTTTTAAACAAACGGTTCCACCTCGGGCCGTTCTCCCAGCTAAACCATATTAAAGATGCCTTGCCTACAATGTTTGTTTCGGGTACAAAACCCCAGAAGCGGCTGTCCTGGCTGCGGTGACGATTATCACCCATCATCCAATAGTAATTCCATTTACACTTATAGGTATCCGTTTGCTTTCCGTTAATGAAATACTTGCCTTCTCTTTCTTCCAATGTATTTCCTTCATAGGTCATGATCAGCCTGCGGTAGATATCAATATTGCCGGGAGTAAGGGTGATCGTACTTCCTTTTGAAGGAATATAAATAGGTCCAAAATTATCAGGAGACCACAGATTGCCTGCACTATATGGGAAAGTGCTGCCAGGGTTATTTGAATTTGCAAAGTCAACTCTTTTGATGTTAGCCTGCTTTTTAACCAATTCTGCCTCTCCGGGTGTCATATTGATAACGTAAGAATTTGCTTTACCCTCATAAGGAGAAATCTTGTCATCAGTAGCATTTTCAGTATTTATATGAAGCTGGGTTTGCAAAAATTCATCACTTAAAGGCTGGCCGTTTGTTTCAACAATATATTCTGTCTGTGAGGCAGCAGGAATAGGTGCAGCTCTACTGTTGATATAGACTTTACCATCTCTTATTGATAAAGTATCACCTCCCACCGCAATACAGCGTTTGATGTAGTTGTCAGTCTTATCCATTGGGTGAACAAGTATCGGATATTCTGCCATTAATGCATCGCGGTTGCCTTTAAACTGATCGCGTAAAATGTCATAGTAAGGTCGGGCTGAACCAAAGTCAGGAAGGTTGATAATCGTATCTCCTGCCGGAAAATTAAAAACAACCACATCATTTCTTTTGACTTCCTGGAAACCCGGCAAACGCTTATAAGGAAGCTGAACAAGAGTAGTATAAGAAGGAGTTGTTTTGCTTAAAGGCATGATGTTGTGCACAAACGGAAATGATATAGGAGTCTGCGGAATACGTGGACCATAGCTCATTTTATTTACAAACAAAAAATCATTTACCAGCAACGTTTTCTCCATACTTTCGGTAGGTATGGTATACGCTTCAAAAACAAAGGTGCGAATAATGGTGGCGGCAACCACAGCAAAAACGGCTGCATCAATCCATTCTCTTGCAGTGCTTTTATGATAGCGTTTTACAGCTTCATGACCAACATATCTTTCTTTATCAGAAAAGCCTAAATAAGGAAAATAGATGAAAGGGAAAAAAACAGTAAGTATATGGTGAATTAATGAAAACCTGCCAAAATGCATGACAAAAATGATCGTTATCCAGATGGTAATAAATTGTCCTGCTATCGGGATAAGCTGCAGCCAGAACCACACTTTTCTTATGTTGGTTTTATTAACGATCAGCCAGGTATTGTAAAGCGGAATGAAAGCTTTCCAGGGAGTAATTCCTGCTTTCTTAAACATTCCATACATACCGATGTGCCAGCCAACCAAATAAATTATAAAGTAAATCCACCCCATAAGTAGCTTTTGAAGTGGGCAAATGTACCATTATAAATTTTCGTTTGAGGCTGCATAAATAAAAGTTTTCTTAAATAAAAAACAATTTATAAAGTTGCATCTTGTTGATTTTGATGCTACTTAGAGGGGAGATATAACTCATTGCTTATAACTGATTTCTGATTTTGTGATTTTGTGATTTGGTGATTTCCGACTTCTGCCTCCCGACTCCCGACTCCTAACTCCTAACTCCCAACTATTTACTACTGACTACTGACTTCTGTTCTACACTCCCACATAATTGGTTACATCTTCTGCAGTAATGGTTTTGCCTGAAAGTATCACCAGCCGTTCCACCACATTTCTTAGTTCACGAATATTGCCTGTCCAGTTGCGTTTTTTTAATGCTTCAAGCGATTTTGCATCTATCTCTTTTCTTGCCTGCCCGTAATCTTCAGCGATATCCTCCAAAAATTTATTTACCAGCAAGGGGATGTCTTCCCGCCGGTCATTAAGTGAAGGAACATGTATCAGTATAACGCCTAAACGGTGATACAGGTCTAACCTGAAGTTTTTATTTTCCACCTCTTTCAGCAGGTCTTTATTGGTAGCCACTACTACCCTCACGTCAACGGCGATTTCTTTTTCGCCGCCTACACGGGTTATTTTTCCTTCCTGCAGTGCACGCAGCACTTTTGCCTGGGCGCTCAGGCTCATATCGCCAATTTCATCCAGGAACAGAGTGCCTCCGTTCGCCTGTTCAAACTTACCGATACGCTGCTTTATTGCCGAAGTAAACGAACCTTTTTCATGACCAAACAATTCGCTTTCTATCAGTTCGCTTGGTATCGCAGCACAGTTCACTTCCACTAACTGACCATCCGCACGACTGCTCTTTTCGTGCAGCCAGCGGGCAACCAGTTCTTTTCCGCTTCCGTTTTCGCCGGTAATCATCACCCGCGCCTCAGTCGGGGCAACCTTTTCAATCGTTTCTTTTATCTTTTTTATCGCATCACTTTCACCAATCATTTCCTGCACCTTGCTCACCCTGCGCTTCAATACTTTCGCCTCTTTTACCAGTTTGGTTTTATCCATCGCATTACGTATGGTGATCAGCAGCCTGTTTAAATCGGGTGGCTTCGAAATAAAATCGAAGGCGCCTTTTTTTACTGCTTCCACAGCAGTTTCTATCGTACCATGTCCGCTGATCATGATGATGGGCACGTCAGGATTTATTGCAGTGGCTTTGCCCAAAAACTCCAGCCCATCCACTTTAGGCATTTTTATATCACATAATACAACATCGTAAGTGGCAGCCTGGTATTTTTTCAAACCTTCCTCTCCATCTGCAGCTTCCTCTATTTTGTAACCTTCAAAACCCAGTATCTCGTTTAGTGTTTTGCGTATCGCCCGTTCATCGTCAATTATCAGTATCGTTGCCATAAAAATTTTTAGAGGTGTAAGATAAGGGGTTTAGATAATAGCTTTGTTGGCAGAAATGCCAACAGGCTCTAAATTTCATAGAAGAATTGCTTTTCGGACTTTTGAATTAATGAAAGTATGCCAGACGATGGAGAAGAATAAAAAATTTGACGCTGTTCAATTTATGAGGAGTATTCGTGAACAGTTGAGCGAGAAATATTGGAACCATCCTGAAATCCTGAAGAAGGATATGCAGGCAATAAGAGAGATACAATCTTGAAGTGCATGTACCAGAAGAAGGGATTGAAACACCACTCCTGGCAGCAGACACGCAGTTTATTTTGGGAGATAATGAAATTCATAGTTTTAATTCAGCTTTTCTGAAAAGAAACTATTCCATTTTTTTTGTTGGTCTGTATTTTTTGAATGGTTAGTTTCTTCATCGTATTTCACTCCCATATCATTATATTTATTTGAAGCATCACTAACAATATTCTGTAATAAAGCGTTATAATTATTTTTAGTAAACTTAGCTTCTCTGAATTTTGACATTATTTCTTTGATACAGAGAATACCTAAATTAAAATGACCTTGCTCATGAACTAACAGATCATCTGTTACTTTGTCTTTTTTTGCCCAGGAATTTTTCTGATCTAATTCAAGTATAACTTCAAATCCATTTATCTTGGCAGAATCTCCAACGAATTTTACGTTCTCAAATTTTGTATTAAATTTATACGCAGTAAATGCATTAAATGAAGAGTTCTCATCAACTTTGCCTGTAAAATCAGACCAACTTAATTTTCCGTTTGCTTCTTGTCCATTTACCAGAATTTTTTGGCTGAAAATATTTACACTTAGTAGTAAAGCAATTACTAATAGAGTTATTTGATTAAATTTCACGTTTACTAATTTTTAAGAGGTTACAAATCGCGGCTAAAATTGTTTTTTATCGAAGTTAACGATATGCCTTAAGTTACAGCTAACTAAGCTGCACAATTAGGTTGACAGTTAGTTGGGGGATTGCTTCGCTAATCCGCAAGGCTGCCAAACACGACAATTTGGAATTCACTCATAAAATGCAGGGAAATTACAGAAGGAAGAATTGGTTATGAGCTGTTGAACACACAGCAACATCGTTGTGTCACTCCCTTGTACTTGTATCGCTTTATTCAGCTTTTCTCAATTGTATGATTGTCTAAACAAATTTTCGGCGAATGTTAAAATCAATACTTCCGCATTTTATACTGCTCACAGGATAAGATTGTGCATTGCTGAATAAAGAATGAAAAGTACAAGTGTGCGACGCAACGATGTAAAATAGTAGTAATCCAGCCTGGCTCAAAATCACTGTACATTTTTTTAGAGGGCAAGTATAACAACAACCAAAACCGGTAACTATTTCAAATATCCAAAACAATTCTTACAGGCTTCTTCTATCGCCTTATAATTTCCTTTATCTACTAATTCCTTTTTAAATAATTGTGAACCCAGTCCGGCGGCGCTTACACCCGCCTGAAACCAGGATGTGATGCTATCCCTCGTCGGAGATACGCCGCCGGTAACCATCAGTTTCGCTTTTGGAAGTACTGATTTTACCGCTTTTACAAAAGAAGTCCCCAGTACTTCACCCGGAAAAACTTTGATCACTTCCCAACCTGCCTCCATTGCATAATACACTTCTTTAACCGTCATACAGCCGGGCATGTAAGCAATCTTGTTTTGATAGCAGGCATCGGATACCGTTTCTATAAAACACGGCGATACAATAAAAGAGGCGCCGGCTTCAATAAAAGAGTCTGCTTCTTTTTCATTTAAAATGGTTCCTGCCCCTACGATATAACCCGGAAAGTTTGCTGCATCCTGCTTTAGTATTGTAAACGTTTCCAGTGCATTTTCACCGCGGTTTGTAAATTCAAATGCCCTTACTCCTCCGGCATAACATGCAGCAAATACCTGCCTGCAAATCGGTGGATCTGCATGATAAAAAACCGGAACCAAAGGAAAGTCCAAAATGGTTTGAATAGTTGTTTGCTGGCTCATATTGTAACCCCAAAGGGAGCTTGTTTAGATGAAGTTATACCCTTCTCAGGGCAGAAGGTTTTCATTTCTTTGAATACCCAATTCAAGGCCGCGTAATTCTGCCAGTCCGCGCAAACGTCCAATGGCCGAGTAACCCGGATTTGTTTTCTTCCCGAGATCATCCAGCATTTGATGCCCATGATCGGGGCGAACGGGAATGCTTATTTTTCTTTGCTTCATCACCTTCACTACTTCCTTTACAACCGCATACATATCCACGTCGCCTTCCAGGTGATTGGCTTCATAAAAGTCGCCAACATCATTTCTCTTAGTGCTGCGCAGGTGCAGAAAATGTATCCGTTCACTAAACTGCTTAACCATTGCAGGCAGCTTATTATCCACTCGAACACCAAAGGAACCTGTACAGAAACACAAGCCGTTATGGGTTGACGGAACCGCTTCAATCAATGCCTCCATATCTGCCGCTGTACTTACTACCCGTGGCAATCCTAAAATTGAATACGGCGGATCATCAGGATGTATTGCCATATTTACACTGGCCTCTTCTGCAACCGGTATAACCTGCTGCAGAAAGTAAATAAGGTTTTGTCGCAGCCTGTCCGCATCCACATCTTTGTACTTATCTAATGCCGATTGAAACTGTTCGATTGTAAAACTTTCCTCACTTCCCGGCAAACCCGCAATCACGTTTCGTTGAAGCAACAGCTTTTCATCTGCCGACATATTTTCGAATCTTTGTTTTGCCCTTTCAAGCTCTTCAAAAGAATAGTCGTTTTCTGCCCCTTTTCTTTTGAGAATAAAAATATCAAAAGCTGCAAAGGCCGCTTTTTCAAAACGTAAAGCCTTTGAACCGTCCGGCATTGTATAACTGAGGTCGGTACGTGTCCAGTCGAGTACCGGCATAAAATTATAGGTTATGGTCTTAATGCCGCATTTGGAAAGGTTCCGGATAGTTGTTTTATAACTTTCGATATACCTTGTAAAGTGTTCGCTTTGCGTTTTAATGTCTTCGTGTACAGGAACACTTTCTACAACATTCCAGTCCAATCCCGCCATTTCAACCTCCTGTTTTCGCCTTTCAATTTCTTCAACT
>CAXUMK010000094.1:15340-18874 GCA_964251885.1 uncultured Segetibacter sp.
TTCTCCATTTGGTATGTGGTGCAAGGCAGTAACAACACCCGTGCAACCAGCCTGTTTAATATCAGATAAACTCACAGTATCTGCAGGGCCAAACCAGCGCATGGTTTGCTGCATAAAATAATTGCCGTTATTATTTGCCTCCATGTTTTAAAATATGATTACAAAAAATAGTCAAAAGATTTGCAAAGATGAGAAAAGAAGCGATGTACGAAGGAAAGAAATGATTGTAGAAGAAAGAAGCAATCGCAAACATTGTTTATTGTTACAACTTTCGCTTTGCGAACAAGTATTGCCAATGATCAAAGATTTGAAAAGTGTCTGCGCGGCAAACGAACTTTATAATTTTATTTAAAGATCAAAATTCCTTCTGCTGTTCTAAAGTGTTCTCGGTCAAGTCCAAACCGAAGCTGATGGCAACTTGCAACCGATTGCTCCAACGTTCAACTTCACTAACAGCAGTACTCTTGTTTTTAGGTAAGTTTGGGTGTCAATAATGGAAAGTGTATTCAGGGGAACTGTTATCATGCACAAAAATTCTAACTTCCTCTGGTAAACTTATTCCGTTCTTTATTTTGCCTATTCTGATAACGCAAGTGTCATTTGAAGCAGCATCTATTGCGGTTGTGTAATCACTGGAAGTAGCAGAATACTCGCCTATCTCACCCGAAATACCTGTTGAGAAAAAACCTCCTAAATAATCATTCTTGATGTCCATTCGCCATCCGTATGGGTACAGTAATTCAACCTGGAAAACATCTTCTGATTTAATCGGCCTAAAATCTTTTAAGTTGATTTTAAGGGAAGACTTTGCAGGCATGTAAAAGTCTTTTGTAATGGTAGTATCTCTTTTTAAAATAGAATAAATTTGTGTATTGATAGTAAAAAGTGGGTTATTGGGTATAAGATAATAATTACGGTTAAACGAGTTTTTATCAATGTTAATAGTAAAATAGCCGTTATGTCCTATACCTACTTCATCATCATTCAAATGAAAGTCTAATTCATAATAACCATTTCCATCACTTGTTACATTTTTTATTTTTCTTGTATCATAACTATTCAGTCCAGTATTCTTTCTATAACTTAAAGCTATATTAACTTTTGAAATAGGTTTATTGTCTTTAGTTAATATCCTACCCCTGATTATAGTACAGTTTGATGTACAATTCTGGTTTGTGTCGTCATAGGTTCTTGAACAGCTCGAAAACAATGCTATAATAAGCATTAACAGAAAATAGTTTTTCATTTTATTAAGTTTTTTTGATGCTTCATTCTTTAACATCAAATCTTCCGTCAGTCACATTTATAGTCCTACCAGTATTGGGGTCTTTAGCCGTAAAAAAGAAAGTGCCAGAATAAATGTGATTTAAATTATCGCAACGCGTTATTGTCAATTCTCCAACATAAATACTATCAGTAACGTACCAACCTGGGTCTATGATACTGCCTGAATAAACTCCCCTATTTGGATAATCGGCATATAACTTATAAATTCCGGTCTTTTGAATATAAGGGTTTTCAAGAGCAATGCTTTCTGAAGTTTCTTGATTGTCAGCAGAAACACTAAAATCGTATTGTGCATTATTTCTTGATGAAAGAACTGGGCTACTATTAAATAAACCTCCTACGTAAATTGGCTTAAATACTTTGCCATTTACCTTACAAGAAAATGTATTAGCTCCCTTTTGTGTTGCTTTTGTCAACCCATCCTTATTACAGCCCAAAATAATAAGTAGAACTCCAAAAATCAAAAATCTATCAAGGTAATTTTTCATAGTAAATTTTAAATTTAAAATACCTACCGAACAAACAAGTATTGCCGATAGTTGGATTTTAAAAAACTCCACCCAAGAGACGAAGTTGATGATTTTATTCCGAGATTAAGGTTTTATTCTGAGAGGTTCAAAAATTAACGGTTTCAAAACAAAAGCTGATAGCAATAAGCTACCGATTGCTTCAACGTATAATCCCCCTAATGACAATACTATTGTTGCTTTTAGTTCAATCTTCAAGTAATCTTGATTTTTCCCATCTTTTATCTGTCCTTCTTTGAGCTAACGACATTCCTTCCATTCTTTTTGCCAACTTTTCCGTTACATTCCTAAAAAATGCCACTATCTCAACTCTTTTTGCTTTAGTCTCATCTTTCAAAAATCGAAGGGTGAGCGCCGTTTCAATTGTCAATAAGCCGTCGATGATAGTTGATTTGTCCTAAGTGATATGTAAGGTGAGTTATCAAATGGATCAACAGGTATTCAGTAGAAGTCTTCTTCTCAAATACCAAAATTGGATATTCAATTTTAAGCGTACTTTCATCCAGGTCGTCAAGTGATTTATTTATTACCTGAATTGTTTCATCTATCTTATCGAGTAATTCTGTACGGGATACATTTTTTAGTGAAAACTCTGATTCTCTGTCCCTCACATAATCTGTTTTCCCGATTTCCTTTCCAATGTAAGTATTTAAGTTGCCAATTAAATGAAGACAAAGATTGCCTGCCGAATTAGTAATATTCTTTTCAATTCTCCAAAGGTTATTTTCATTTTTATACAATTCGACTTCTTTCCTTAACCGTTTCAAATCTCTTGCAAATAGCGCTTTTAACGTTTCAATTGCCATGTGTGTTGTTAATTTTTAAACTCTCCTTCAAATACAGTAACTGCTTCACCATAAATTAATACGCTGTCCTGGCGCAGTTCTGTTGTCATCATACCTGTACGCAAAGAGGATTGAAAGGCTTTCAATTTATTTTTATTAAGTTTTGTCGCCCAGTATTTTGTAAGAAAGGTTTGTATGCCACCCGTCACAGGGTCTTCGTTCGTGCCTGCCCAGGGCCAAAAATACCGGTAATGAAAATCAAAGTCGGAATGGTTAGATCGGGCAGTTACCAAAACGCCATTGATACCGTTATAAGAATTTATTAAAGCGACAAAATCGGGATGTAAATTAGCTAATGTGTCTGGGTTATCGATTTCAATTAAAATGATCTTATTCTTTGGACTAAATCGGGTGTTCACAGTCTTGTCAATGCCAATTGCAGCGAGCACAGATTCAGGAACATCAATTGCGAGCGTGTCATAAACAGGAAACCGCATTACAATTTTACCCTCCGATTTTCCTATTTTTAATTCAATATTTTCACAGTTTACAAAAGTAATATTGTCAATACCTGTAGTATCAAAAATTATTTTTGAAGATGCTAATGTAGCATGTCCGCATAACGGAATTTCTCTTTTTGGTGTGTAAAATCTAATACTGTATGTGTTGTCAGCTATTTTTTTGATAAATGCAGTTTCAGAAAAACCAATTTCGGTTGCAATACTTTGCATAGTTGTGTTGTCTACATCGCCTTCAGTAATACAGACCGCAGCAGGGTTTCCTTTAAATTTTTGATTGGTAAAAGAGTCTACAAAATAAGTCTTCATCATTTTAAGTTTTGGGTAATCAAAATGTTGCGTCTAAAAACACGGCTTGCTGAAGCGGGAAATAGTCTTCGGTCTGCGTGCTAACCCCTCACCCCCAGCCCCTCTCCA
>CAXUMK010000095.1:0-5125 GCA_964251885.1 uncultured Segetibacter sp.
CCCGTTTTCGGCGAGGTATTTCAATTAAGCTTTTGTACTACTGTGGTGAAGGACAGTAGAGCTTCGATGCCTTGACGATTAGCAAAACGCTTTTATACAAAACAATCTAAAAAAGAATACGCATGAAAAACAAATGCTGAAGCCACAGTAGTACTAAAGCTTAATCAGGGAACGATGAAAGGAATGGGCTGTTTCATTCCTTTCTTGAATTTTCTTTGGTTACTTTCTTTGTTTCAAGACAAAGAAAGTAACAAATGCTGAAGCGCTTACCTTAGCTGAAAAATAGATTGTCTGAACAATTGAAGCTATAAGGGGAGTACGCTTCATTGTTTGTCAGGCTGCTAAAGCCTCTTCAATGGCACTAATCGCCCAAGGAATTTTACCTTCTGTAAAAACTCCTTGTTTCTGTTATCTTCGTATTCCTAACGTATTGCAGCCAGGCATTGTCTTAGATTTTATCAAAACCAGCCTTCCTTTTCATCATGTCCAAAGTTGTAATGCAAAATCAGCCGCCTAAATTATTAGTGCTTGCCGCATTTGCCGCCGTTTATATTATTTGGGGGTCAACTTATCTCGGTATCAGAATAGGTATTCAAACTATTCCTCCTTTTTTTCTTATTGGAACCAGGTTTTTGATTGCAGGAGCTATTTTGTATTTCTGGTGTATTGGTAAAGGCGAAAAACCGCCTTCTTTAAAATTGTTTGCAAACCTGGGTGTTGGCGGTGTGTTGATGTTGTTTTTGGGCAATGGTTCGGTAAGCTGGGCCGAGCAATACCTGCCAAGCGGATTGGTCGCGATAATAGTCGCTACAGTTCCGCTCTGGTTTGTCATACTCGATAAAAGCCAGTGGAAATATTATTTTTCAAACAGGATTATTATTATCGGCTTCGTCACGGGCTTTGCTGGTGTATTGTTGTTATTTGCAGGAAAAGGCTCTACCGATTTTTTAAGTAACAGGATGAAACTGGTCAGTTTTTTTGTGCTCTTAACCGGGTCTGTTGGCTGGACGATTGGCTCGCTGTATTCAAAATATAAAAAGGCAGAATCGTCTGTAACTATGAAGGCCGCAGTACAAATGCTTGCTGCGGGAGCAGTGTCAATAGTAGCCGGTTTTGTTATAAACGAACAAAGCAAGATGAAGCTAAGCGCCATTTCTGTTTCCTCTTTACTCGCATTACTTTACCTGATAATAATGGGTTCATTGGTTGCGTTTATGTCATACATCTGGCTGTTGTCGGTAAGGCGTGCTTCTGTTGTCGGCACGTATGCGTATGTCAATCCAGTTGTGGCAGTTTTCCTCGGGTGGCTCATAGCCGGCGAACAAATCACCTCACAGCAAATCATAGCTTTAGTTGTGATACTTGCAGGAGTTATTTTGGTAAGCTTTGCTCCTGCCTCAGGAAAGATTTCCTTTATTAAAAAGCAGGAAATTTTGCAGAAATCTGCAGACTGTGTTTGAAGTATCCAAATCGGAGTTATTGAAAACAAAAGGCATTTTTGGTAGCCGGCAATTGTATTTCTATTTAGCAGCCGTTGCGTCGCACACTTCCTCTGAAGGTACTTGCTTCGGCAAAAGATACCGTCATTGCGAGGAGGAACGACGAAGCAATCCCTTTATCTGCCTGTGTGCCCGTTGTTGCATGATGGATTGTACTTTTACTTCACCTTCTACAAATAATCCAAATTTTATAACTTGCTTATTGAAAAGTAAACAAGATGGAGAACACAGAAACGATCATAACAAAAGATGGAAAAAAAATTGACAAAATTGATAGAGATAGCAATGAATGGTTTGTTCTCTCTGCAATGTTTTTATCAGTTTTTTCCGGCGCTTATTCGCTGATATACGAAATAAGTTCGTCTCATTTTAATGTGGAATGGTCATCTTTTATAGCTGCAATAGTTTCAATAGCGATTGCAATTTTTGCAATAACAAGTTATCAGAATAAAATTAAACGGGGTTAAACCGAGCTTAGCCAAAGGTCTGTGCTTACAGTCTTATTAAGCCGGCTTTATCTAACAGGTCAAAGTAATTTTCAAAAAAATGTTCTAAACGTTATTAAATAGTCCTGCTTAATTTTCAGATATTTTTCAATCAGATCCATGAATTATTATCTGGGCATAGACATCGGTACAACTTCATCAAAAGCAGTAGCTTTTTCTGAAAGCGGAGAAGTGGTCGCAACCTATTCTTTTGCTTACCCAATGCATCATCCACAGCCGGGATGGAGCGAGCAAAACCCGGATGAAATTATGGAGGCAGTTATCAATTCAATCAATAAGGTTCTTGCAACGCTTTCACCTGATCTTCCTTTGTTCATCTCTTTCAGCGCAGCCATGCATAGTTTAATCGCTATGGATGAAAAAGGAAAGCTGCTAACTCCCTGTATAATCTGGGCCGATAACAGGGCAGACAAGATTGCGCAAACTTTACGTGATAGCAACGAAGGCTTGCAGATATATCATGCTTCCGGTGTGCCAATTCATTCCATGTCGCCGCTTTGCAAATTGCTTTGGCTCAAAGAACATCAGCCTGCTGTTTTCAGCAATGCATTCAAATTTATCGGCATTAAAGAATATATTTTCTATAAACTGTTCAATGACTTTATCGTTGATACATCTGTCGCTTCTGCCACAGGATTATTAAATAGTAAAACACTTGAATGGGATGAGGAGATTTTAAATTTTATTGGTATCGATGCTACACGCTTGTCTAAAGTTGTTTCTGCAAAAAGCATTTTTTATTACAACAATTCTTTTCCCGGTCTTTCAGTTCCAAAGCAAATTCCTTTTATAACCGGCGCAAGTGATGGCGCACTATCTAATCTGGGTACCGGCGCTACTGGCTCTCATACAATGGCTGTTACCATTGGTACGAGTGGCGCAGCGCGGATGGTGATCTCAGAACCTGAGACCGATAACAGGATGAGGACATTTTGCTATCATCTTAAAGACAACCTCTACATAGCAGGAGGCGCCAACAACAATGGCGCAGTAGTATTGCAATGGCTGAAAGAAAGTGTGCTACAAACCAATGAAACGTATGACCAGCTTTACGCGCAGGCAAAAACAATTATTGCCGGAAGCAATGAACTTTTGTTTCTTCCTTATATTTTGGGTGAAAGAGCGCCTTTATGGAACTCAAATGCTCAAGGTGTTTTTTTTGGGTTAACCATACAGCATACAAAGGCTCATTTGCTTCGCGCATCTCTTGAAGGAGTGATATACAGCATGTACAGTATAATAAAAATACTGGCAGAGAAAAAAGAGGTTACCGAATTGCATGCCGCAGGTGGTTTTGCCAAAAGCCCTTTATGGCTGCAGATCTTAGCTGACGTTTCCAACATAAAAGTGATTGTCTCAGATACTGTCGAAAGTTCTGCTTTAGGCGCTGTAATGTTAGGTGCAGAAGCTTTGGGAATAGAAACACATTTTGAAAACAGAATAGTAGCAACTTATCAGCCTGTTGCTCAGAGCCATGAGATGTATAAAAACGGTTTTAAGAAGTTTGAATGTTTATATGAATTGCTGAAAGGGGAGATGGGGGATGAGGAGTCATTAAGACATTAAGTCATTGAGTCATTGGGTCATTGAGTCGTCATTGAGTCATTGGGTCATTGAGTCGTCATTGAGTCATTGAGCCATTGAGTGAGTGCTGTACCGCTCCTTCTCGGCGGGGAGAATGAGACGGAGGATGAGGTCTTGCCGAACAGTGAACAAAGAGTACAAGTGTGCGACGCAACGATGAAAAATAGTAGTAATACAGCCTGGCTCATAAATTCATTCTACATTTTATGAGCAGGGTTTTTAATAGATAAATTTTCGAGGTAAATATAATAGTTAGTGAAGTGGGCGTTTCTTTATTATGCCACCTTTTATGTCGTTAACGCTTTGATTGATGACAACTGCATGGGGATCTATTTTATCAATTTCTGACTGCAGATTGCTCACCTCAAGCCTGGTGATAACAGTGTAAATGATATCATTGTCATTTTTTCTTTCGCCATGTCTGCCATATCCGCTTGTGCCCTTGTATAAGGTTACACCATGATGCAGCTTTCCCGTAATGAGTTCCTTTATTTCTTCGCTTTTTGTTGAAATGATGGTTACTGCGGTATATTCTTCAATTCCGTTTATTACAAAATCGATCATTTTAGAGGCGGCAAAATAAGTTACAATTGAGTAAAGAGCAGGTTCGATACCGAGAAAAAATGCAGCCGCTGCAAAGATGACGACGTTCATTAAAAGGATGACATCACTTACTTTTAAGAGTGATGAACTTTTGCTAAGCAACAAGGCTGCTATTTCTGTTCCATCAAGTACTGCACCGCCACGCATGGCCAGGCCGATACCGGTACCAATAAAAAATCCACCAAATATTGCGGTAAGTAATTTATCGGGAGTTACATCGGGATATGGGATAAATGAGAGACACAAAGACAGACCCGCAATAGCAAGAATTGTTTTGATCGCAAATTGCCAGCCTATCTGGCGATAACCAATTATAATAAAAGGGAGGTTAATGATGATCAGCAGAATGGATATCGGGAAACCAAATATATCAGTAAGGAGCATTGAAATACCGGTAACGCCTCCGTCAATAAAATGACTGGATAATAAAAATCCTTTTATACCCATGCCGGCAGAAAGAATACCGCACACAATCAGGATTACATCTTTTAATAGAAATAAAAGATTAGTACGGCTATTTTGTAATGGAGCTGTCATCTGTTTCTATTTCTTCAGCGTTATTTTTTGTCGTTGACGATTTTAGTTTCAAATGATTTACTGTCCCAATGCGCCGTTTCAGCCGCAGCCTCATAAGTGCTGTGAAGAAAATCAAGCAGCGTTTTAGAAGGATTTTCGGCTTGCTGCACAACGGAGTAGGGAAGAATAAATTCGTACAGGTTTGTATCGTAATAGGCTTCTTCGGGCAGGATCTTGTAATCTTTATATCCCACAGCATCAGGGTAAATGTAACTGTAGAAGGCAGCAAACGGAACGGCTTCGTTTCCCGGCCAGAAACCGCAACTGCTTACTTCATGCGAATACGCTTCCTGCGCCACCCAGTCGGGTAGGTTAGGCACGCCTCCCGGATGCAGCGGCGCTTCGCGGCCAGAGAAG
>CAXUMK010000095.1:5135-18829 GCA_964251885.1 uncultured Segetibacter sp.
CTAAATCGAAACCACCCCAGAAGAAATGCACCGGGCTGCATTTTCCTGTAAATTCGGCTCTGAACCGGGTGAAGACATGCTGTGTATGCAGAAGCGCCTTGTGTAAATGCTGCACATGCTGCGGTTTGTAAGTTTTATGAGTCTCATCTTTGTCAAGCGCTAAGTCACCTGGTATTTCGTTTGGTATCATGCTGATATCAGCCTTTATTTCTAATTCGTGCAGCGCTGTGATAGTCTTTTCACAAAAATCTGCTACGGACAATCCTTGAAGGTCAAAGGAGCGGTTTTCTCCTTCACTTGTTATAATTTGTAACTGATGATGAATGAAGTCGAAGTCTATTTCAAAATGCTTTTCCTCACCGGTTATATGTGAAGTCGTAAGCCCTTTAGGCGTTACAATAAGTGTAACATGCCATGAGTGATTGATCCAGGGCATTTTTGATAGTTTAATTTTTCCCACTACCTGGGTAAAGAGATGCAGGGTTGTATAAGTATCTTTTGCTTCAGGATAAGATAGTGTAGGCCAGTTTGGTTGCATAGATGTTTGTTTGGCTGTTAATGGTTTTAAATATAGACATTTATGCAAGAACAGCAAACTGTGGTTTTTGACGGAGCAGAACTGATTTTTTTAGCTGAATCAGGGACGCTTTGCTCCAATCAATGGCATGGATTTTTGATTGTTGCCGGTATGCAAGAGAAAAATTATACCGGGTTAATTCCTGATCACAATACCGGGGTAGTGATAGAGTCTGCGGCTTCAGCAGATTGTAAAGATGCTGACGAGGCAAGATCACTTTTTAGTATTGCAAAAGACCGGTTGTTGCAGGTAAATAACTGGCATCAGCTTGCAGGTGTTATCAGTGCCAGCTTTCAACTGATTGATTCAGATGGAAAAGAAGTAAGTCGCAATGCACAAAAAGGGGATTACTTTAAAATAGACATTCCCGGGCCTGGCAGTAAAGCAGGCGGAGGCTTCGATTGGGTGAAAGTGGAAGACTTGAATGAAGTGTCAAAACCCGATGTGGATAGTGTTGGATTACGTGTAAGACCTGCATCTAATCCTTTAAGCAGCAATGACAGTATCGCTCATTTTTATTCGGAAGAATCTACCAGCACTTTTATTGTTACCAGGGAAAACAATACGATCAAGGCATCTGTATACGATGTGAATACAAAGCCCAATACCAACTCTGAAAGTCTTACTGATAAAATGCGTCATGTTGCAGTTGGACTTGGCGCTTTATCTGCTTTCTCCAAAATGCAATGGAAAGCTTTGGCTGAAGGCCTCGTTAACCCCAACCCCTAAAGGGGCTTTATAATAGTCAGTAGTCAGTAGTGAGTAGTCAGTCGTCAGTGGTCAGTTGTCGCTTGTACAATAAAGAATAAAAAGTACAAGTGTGCGACGCAAGAATGCTGAAGTATTTTCGAAAGCTGGTAACAAAAAAATCAAAACATGATCAGTAAGATTTAATATAGTAATTATGAAACAACTTTCGGCTGCTCAAATAGAGGAACTTTTTAAGAATGCACCCAATAAAAAAACATACAAAAAGAAAGGTGTTGTACTGATGAGACCTGCAGTTGAAGGTGAAGTAATTGTAACTGAACTAAACGGAGCAAAGGAAACGGAAAAGACATTGGGTAAAGATGATGTAGTATTGAAAAACTTAGACAGTCATGGTGAGGAATATTCGCCGGGTAAAGAACATTTTGAAAAGAATTATGAAGTGACAGGTGAAAAACAAGGCAAATGGATGAAAGCAAAAGCAAAAGGCAAGGTTACAGGATTTGAATACAAAGGAGAACCGATCACTTTTACCGCGCCGTGGAATGAAGAAATGGTATGTAATGAAGGAGATTTTTTAGTTAGCCCGGTTGGAGGAAAGCACACAGATATTTACCGGATAGAAAAGGATGCCTTTGGTAAAACATACAAATAAGAAAACAAAACTTCGCTCTTTACAATGAATTGCACCGAAACAAATGAAAGGTATCAGCCGATTGAAAATTATGGTATCATTGGCAATTTACATACTGCTGCTTTAGTCTCTCTCGAAGGTTCTATTGACTTTATGTCGTTTACACGTTTTGATTCTCCGACTGTCTTCTGCAAAATTTTGGATGCAGATAAAGGCGGCAGTTTTACAGTAAAAGCACTTATGAAGGAAATGGTATTTAAGCAGCTTTACCTGCCCGATACCAATGTGCTGGTTACACGTATGCTTGCCGAAGAAGGAATTGCTGAGATTATTGATTACATGCCCGTAGTAGAAAATGAGCTGCATTGTGCAGTTGTCAGGAGAATTACGACAGTAAGAGGAAATGTAGAATACAGTATGAAGTGCGCTCCTGCCTTTAATTATGCAAGAGACAAACATACTATTCAGCAAGAGGAAAATGCATACTTATTCATTCCGCAAGGCGATGGAAAAGTGCCGGTTCGCTTGCTAAGCGATGTACAGCTTGTTGCAAATGAAAAAGAAGTCACCGCAGAATTTACGCTTGCAGAATCTCAAACGGCGTGCTTTGTATTTGAGGCCGGCCAAAATAAAGAAAACCGGTTAGATGGCCTGGATGAGTACATAAAAGAGACGTATCAGCATACAATCAATTACTGGCAAAGCTGGATATCAAAGTCAACTTATAAAGGCCGGTGGCAGGAGATGGTGCATCGTTCTGCGCTTACATTAAAACTTCTTTTCAGCAGCCGCTATGGCTCTATGGTGGCTGCCGCTACTTTTGGCTTGCCCGAGTCGATTGGCAACGAACGAAACTGGGACTATCGTTATACCTGGATACGTGATGCAGCTTTTTCGATGCATGCCTTCCTGGAATTGGGCTTTATGGACGAAGCAAAAGCCTTTCTCAGATGGATAAAAAGATTATGTGCAAATAAAAATCTTCAACTGATGGTTGCAGTTGATGGCGAAACCCGGCTTGATGAATATGAACTGGATAACCTGGAAGGCTATAAAAAATCGAAGCCTGTGCGTGTAGGCAACAAGGCACACGAACAGGTGCAGATGGATATTTATGGCGAACTGCTCGAAATCATTTATATATATACCATCTACGGTGGCGATCTTACTTATGATTACTGGAAAATAGTAGTTAAGTATATAGATTATGTAATTGATAACTGGCAAAAACCCGATTACAGCATTTGGGAAGTACGCGGAGAAAAGAGAGAATTTCTTTTTTCGCGGATGATGTGCTGGGTAGCTATGGACAGAGCCGTAAAAATTGCAGAGCGCTTTTCATTCCCTTATGATATTTTAAAATGGCGCAGGGTGAGAGATGCGATTTATGAAGATGTAAATGAAAACTTCTGGAACGAAGAAAAGCAGGCTTATGTTCAGTACAAAGGCTCATCAGGCGTTGATGCAAGTTCACTTTTAATGCCTGTTCTCGGTGTCATGTCTTCCCATTCTGAGCGATGGCAGAAAACAATGAAAGTTATAGACAAAGAACTTAGGTCTGATGTGTTGATGTACAGGTACAGAGAACAAAATGAAGAAGTGGATGGATTGAAGGGTGAAGAGGGCACGTTTACCATTTGTTCTTTCTGGCATGTCGAGTGCCTTGCTCTTGCCGGTGAAATAGAAACAGCGACCGAACATTTTGAAAAGATGCTGGGATATGCAAATCATGTAGGTTTGTTTGCCGAGCAGTTGGGCAAAAGAGGCGAGCACTTAGGAAATTTCCCGCAGGCTTTTACGCACCTTGCTTTAATAAGTGCAGCCATAGAACTCAGCAAACCTACCATTGTCGGAACATCTGTACTTCCCGAATATAAGCTGAAGAAGAAGTGAGGTTGTAAGTTTTTGAACGATGGCTGTGAATGGGCTACAGGCAATAGTTGCAGAAAGTAGTTTTGATTGTTGATTTTTTGGTGCAGGCTTCAGCACATTATTCGGCATCGTTGTGTCACTCCCTTGTACTTTTATTTTTTCTATTGAACATTGAACATTGGGAATTGAGTATTGAGCATTTGTTTTGTTGAACATTGAACATTAAGACCACAAAGTATCTTCTGTCGTCAATCGTCTATAGTCTTCATATAGTCTTCAGCGCTTCAAACAAAGCTTTTACTTAATTACTTCAAATGCGGATGGCTGTATTACGATGTCAGTTCATAGCTTTCAAATTTTTTCTCATAAATTGCTAATTTTGAAAAAACGAACTTGAATGAATACCATCACTTCAACATATTAATCTGGCAGATTATTATTTTGGATTTTTGAAAAACCTCAATCCAAATAGTAAACTTGACCTTATTTCAAAACTCTCTCAATCTTTAAAAAACGATGAGCAAGCTTCAGACGTTTCTTTACAATCGCTTTTTGGAGCATATAAATCAGAAGAAACTGCTGACGAAATAATTGCTCAGATCAGAGCATCAAGAGTGTTTAACCGTAATATTGAAACGCTTTGAAAAAGTTGCAGCCGTTGCAAGTGTTATCACCTGTAACTTGCATATAAGTTCATCTATCGTTCATTATTAGTAGTCTATAGTCTTCAACGCTTCAAACAAAGCTTTTACTTCATCAGCTTCCACATTTCGGGATGTGTATTCATTCGCTTCATCTGCAAATGCAGGATGCATAAAATTCATATTGCTTTTTGTAACTGAGCGTAAGGATGAATGAAACTCCGTTGCGCCTGTTTGCCTTGCTAATGCTGCAATGTTTTCTTTTCTCACCCCGCTTCCGGGCATTATGATAATTCTGTTCGCTGCTGAGGCTATCAGTTGTTGTATAAGGTCAGCGCCTTCCGGCGCTTTCAGTTTTTGACCTGAAGTAAGTATTCTTTTGCATCCGCATTCAATAATATCTTCCAGGGCATCAAAGGAATTACTGCATCTGTCAAAAGCGCGGTGAAAAGTAACCTGCATAGGATGAGCAAGTTCAACAATTACAGATAAACGTTTTGTATCGATACTGCCGTCTTCTTTCAAAAAACCGGTCACTATACCATCAAATTTTGTTTCCCTGCAAAAGGCCACTTCTTTTTTAATGATGTCAAATTCTTCTTCAGAATACAAAAAATCTCCTCCCCTTGCACGAATAATAGGAAACAACGGAACAGTAAAATCAGCGCGGCATTTTAGTAAATAGCTATGAGAAGGAGTGAGTCCGCCTTCTGACAGAGCACTGCAAAGTTCTATCCGGCTTGCCCCTCCTTTAATGGCCGAAGCGGTAGAAGCGTAGTTATCTGTGGCGATTTCGATAGTGTAGTTCAAGTGGAATTTTAAAAGTAAAAATGAAATGGTTATTATTCCAACTTTTTCCAAAAAGTAATTCTATATTTTGAATAAAGGAGAATCTCGATAACTTAATAAATCACTTTCAAAACTGTAGACATTTAAATACTTTCCAGTTTAGAGATCCAGTAGTTAAAACGGGGGCATTTGTTCCTTATACGTTCTAATCCAATAACTTCAGCCAAAATATTTCCGTATACTACTTTCTTATAACCTGCAATTAATTTAGTAAGTCTTTTAGAAGGCGCAGTTTCGGGCATGTCATTTATCATTTCGGGATTTGGATAAGTACTAACAATGTCTTCTAACTCTTTAATATCCGTGATTTCATTTGCAGGTATTTGACTTTTAAAGGCTTCTATATCACTAAATAACAGGCCTTCAAATTCATGTAATTGCAGGTAAGGAATAAATCTATAATTAAGTTCACTAGCTATATCATCTTTCATTGCCCTTTCAACCAAATCCATTCTTTGATTTTTCTCAGCAACTTTTAATGACATCTCCCACTGAGGAAACTCTTGTTTTTTATACATGCCATAATAATCTATAAATATTGTTACAAAAGTACTTTTGTCTTGCTTCAAATGATTTTCAATTTGTCTTTTTATTTCAGGCCACTTAATGATACCTCCACCAGACTTTTTAATCAGTGAATATTCTATTATAATATTTCTCTCGAGAAAGTAAGAAGACAAAGACTTTTCACAAAACTCCTTTTATATTTGTCCTTCACAAATAATAATGATTCTCTTCATTGTTTAGGGTTATGACTGGCCTCCCTTTATAATATTCCTTTTCCATAGATCATCAATAGTATAATCTTCTAACCAAATAGCTAAAGAGTTACTGTCTAATCTGTTAAAACTACTTTCTCCATTATTTTGATCGACTGTAATAATATCTTCGGGTTAAAAATGACTAATGAGATCTGTAGATTGTGTAGCAACAATTACCTGACAATTTCTTGCAGATGCTGACTGGATCCTCCCTGCCAGCTTAGCTATAGCAAAAGGATGTAACCCTAATTCAGGTTCATCAATAATAATACTCTCTGGTAGTTTTGGCTGCATAAATAGCGTAGCTAAAGCTATAAAACGAATTGTTCCATCTGACAGATCTGTAGCTCCATAAATGGTAGAACTGAATTTATCCTGCCATTGTAATCTTATGAATCCCTCCTCGTTAGGATGAAAATAAAAATCAGAAAAGTAAGGGGCAATGCTTTGGATAATTTTAATTATTCTGTTATAAACAATTTGGTGCTTTCCAGAATATTATACAAGAACGCTGCTAAGTTTTCCCCTCGTTCATAAAGAAAATAAATATCATTTTGTACATTACTGGTTTTATTAAAGGGAGAATTTCTTCCTGTATCATGAAAATGATATTTTTTAAAACCTTTCAAATATTTTCTTACGTGAGCGGCTCTAAAATTATCAGTTGTCTTTACATTAGCTTCATCACCATTCCTTGAAATATCCCATCCTCTGTCTCCCTTATGCCACAAATATTCATTCTGAAATACAAACACATCTTCACCCAATTCTATTTTGAAAGAATACCCATTCCATCCTTCATCAAACTCTACTTTTGCGTAAATGCTAGTTGTACTCTCCGATCCCTTGTGTAGTAATTTTTCTGAACCCCCTCTCGAAGTGATATATTCTTTCAATCTCCTATCGTACAAATTGTTCAAAAATTCAAAGAAAGAAATAAAGTTGCTTTTGCCACTGCCATTAGCTCCAATCAATATATTAATAGGCCGTAACTCTATTCTTGCCTCTTTTATAGATTTGTAACCTTTTATTTCTATATAATCCATTTTGTAAAATTAGAAGTAACTTATGCTTTATGACGCAATTTTTTTTAAAAAGCAAGAGTTATGCATGACGCCTTATCCAGACAGATAGCCAAAGTCAATTAAATCAGTGTCTTTGGTAATTGTCTTCATTACGCCATCCGTAATTACTTTTTTTATGGTTGCCACTTGCAATACATCTGCATAATAGTGGTCGGTAACAATAAACCCTTTATGATATTTATTTTCTTCAATCTTCTGTTTTATTAAATCTTTATACAGTGGCTCAAGCATTGAAAACGGTTCATCCAGCAACACAAAATAATGGTCTGAATAAAGAATAAAAAGAAACTGAAGATATCTTTGTTCACCAATTGACAATACCCCCACTTTCCGGTTTTCTATTTTATTTACCCGCGGATCATAAAATAATTTATTCTGCTTTTCTCCGTCAGGAAAGTATAAAGGAATGAGACTTCTTACGGTTGAGTTTTTAGGTAAGAACACTTCCTGGTGATGATAAGCGATAAAGTTGGTTAGGCGGGTTTTATTATCCACTTTCTGATTGTCAAAATAGACTTCACTCCTATCGGGCTGTAAAGTGCCAAACAGTATTTTTAGCAAGGTTGATTTTCCGGTTCCGTTTCTTCCGAATATTCCTATTACATCTCCCGTTTTGCATACAAAGCTTATGTCAGACAATATTTGTCTTTTTCCAAAAGAATGGCTCACAGATTTTACATGTAATGTATGCTCCAAAGAATTGTTGTAAAGATGACAGAAATAATAAAGTTGATGGCGAAAGTTTTTAAAATCATACTCTTTTTTGATAAACCTCCGTTTAGATAGAAATAGTATTCAATATTCTGGTAGTACTCGTATAGGAGGAAAGACACAGCCATTCCAAGTGTTCCAAATGATAGAGCACCGGCGTATAAACGTTGAGTCAGGATGATAACTAACAGACAAAAAAGAATGTTATACCGGGTAACAT
Source organism: uncultured Segetibacter sp. (assembly GCA_964251885.1). Lineage (GTDB taxonomy): Bacteria > Bacteroidota > Bacteroidia > Chitinophagales > Chitinophagaceae > Segetibacter. Next base: position 13,194 of record CAXUMK010000095.1, read on the forward strand.
CGCAATAATATTTGAAATATAATCCGGACATGAAAGGGTTTTAAGACATGGGGGAATTGTATTTTTCAAAAGAGGATTTCACATACCGGATTAGGCGCTGGCGTTGTAGGGGAATCAGGGAACGTCAACCCAACCTTGCACTAAAGATAAATTGAAAAACAATACTTGAGCCTTTATTCTTCAGCCCCTATAACGGCAAACCCCAGTAAGCTGCAGCCTTGGTCGGTCATACTATTTTGTCTAAATTGTCAAACGTTGGTTCTCCATTGTTCCAATCATAGTAAAGCATTTTTATTCCAAGTTGTGCAAGTCGTTTTTCTACTGTCGATTTTAACTTGTCAGGCACAACAAGAATTAAGTCTACTGCAGTTTTAATTGGAATGCTATAAATGAGTAATTGTCCAACTGCTGAATATAAATCGTTGGTAGAAGAACTGCGTTTAATTTCAAACAGTTTCGTTATTTGTCCACGGTTATGAATAAACAAATCTCGATTTCTGTCTTTTGCAACTTTATGTCCTTTACCTTCTAAAATTCTTGCAAGTAAATTAACGACAATACCATGAGTTCTTTCAATTGTAGCTGTACCGCTACGTCTTACTTTGCTACTTCCTGTCGCCTCGTCTGTAAATTCAAAATCACTGATTTCTGTAAAATCCTCCGTTTCTTCAACTGTGAGATTTTTGATGCGATGAACCTCAGATACAAAATTTCCAACTTGACGTGGTAGATGTCTCGAACCAACACTACCAATTAAACAGAATTCATTTTCAATTCCTTCGTCGTCTGCTACAATTGGTTCGTCTCGATAATTATCGAAAAATAAACGTTTGCCAATACCAACTCTACCACCTCCGATTTTGCCTCGATGCAAAACCAAAACCTCTTCATTTTTATCGTGTCCAAAAACACCGCCGATATTTCTGTTTATGCCTTCATATGGGATGTTGATTTCAACGGTTATTGAGTTGTTTCTTCCTGTCTGTGGTCGACCAAAACCAAATGCATTCCAATAACGATTGTTGTTTTCTTGAGAGGTAAACCAGAAATTAAATTTGTCAGAATAATAAACAGTTAGTTCGTCACTATTGCCTTGATAGCCAAGAATACAAATAACTTTTTCTGTACAAACCGTTTTTAATTGTCTAACGAAAAGCTTTTGATATTTGGTAATAAGTTTTTCTTGAGTTACAATTTCTGTCATATGGTCAAGTTAGTAGTGTCGTCTGTAAGGTTGCAGCTTACTCGTTTTTGGATGTATACTTGCCTGCCTAAATCCCTCTCAATTTATGCTGTAGAATTTACAGAAAGTATAATAACAGTGATATGCATGCATAAACTATAGTTAATAGTACAATGCAGCTAAATGATGTGAGGTTACCTGAACATTGCTTTGTTAAGCCTTCTTTTATATAGTCTGCGATGTACTTGATTTTGCTTTCACCCCGGGAATCTTTAACAGTAAATCCTTATGCATTTTTATTTTAGGCAATGCTTTTATGGCTGCTGCTTTTAATTCGGTGTCTTGTGTAAGACCAATAAAACTTTCCAGTTCTGCAATTTTTGTTTCGTGCATAGTCAGCATTTGTGTCGCCCATGCCTGGTTGAAATCCTGGCCTTTCTGCATATTAATGGAAGGCATAGCCATTCCTTTCATTTGGTTGCCGGTAAAACCAGACTGCTTTTTTGCTGCCAGTTTTTTCAGGTCGTTCAATATAGCGGTGTGATCTGTTATCATCACAGCAGCCGCTTTCTTTACCTGGGGACTGGTTCCTTTATTCAACCCCATTTTTGAAAGCTGTATTTCCATCATATTATCCATGATGTTCTTATTGATGAACGCAGTATCAGACATTACCGACATCCCATCATTTGTGGCGCTTGGTTTTACCGCCATGCCATCGTTTCCTTTTCCGGGGTTTACTATCATCGGGTCATTTGTTTTACCAGTCTTTACCGTATCTTTTTGTGTTTGGCAAAAAGAGATTTTACACGCCAAAAAAAGGAAAGTCACTAAAATTATTCTTGATAGAAATTTTGATAGTTTGTTCATAATATAAAAACAATTTGCTGTACTAAAGCCAAAAAAAATTGTTCCAGCCTATCTTACAATCATTCAAAATTCTACATAAAGCAGAGGTAAGCAGCATTCTACCTTCTACCTTCTACCTCTTTACTTATTAATTCTACTTACCAACTTACGTTTTCGTATACTTTCTTTTAAAAGCTGCCATAAAAAGATGTGGCACAAGTGAGTGACACAACCGGAGTTGCCTAAAGTACAACTGCTGGTTACAAAAAAAACTATACATTTCTAAAACTTAGCCAAGCAGAATTAACCGGGACACTAATGATTTTCAAATCAGCTTAAATCTTTACATTAGCGATTACAAAAGCAGCACAATGGAACATAAAGCCATATCGATCCGGCCATTCATCGGCGCGAAGGACTATGATCTGTCCCGGAGTTTTTACCGCGACCTGGGTTTTCAGGAAATTATTTTGTCTCACAATATGTGTTTATTTAAAACCGGTCAGTTGGGGTTTTATTTACAGGATGCTTTTGTACAGGATTGGGTAGATAATTCAATGATCTTTTTAGAAGTTGACGATGTTGATCGTTATTGGAAAGAACTTTTGGCTTTAGACTTAACTACTAAATATACAGGAGTGAAATTAACTCCTGTTCGGGAACATGATTGGGGTAGAGAATGTTTTATGCACGACCCATCCGGCATACTCTGGCACTTTGGTGAATTTACCAGCCGTTAAACAGGGGATTTGAAAAGAATGCGGTAGCAGTTCTATTGCAACTGTCTCTTATACATCTGGACTGCGTTTTCATAACCGAGATAAATCGCATCGCATACCAGCGCATGACCAATAGACACTTCAAGCAAACCCGGAATGTGGTGTGCAAAATATTGCAGGTTTTGCAGATCAAGATCGTGGCCAGCATTCATGCCTAAACCCATTTCATTTGCTTTCTTTGCCGCTTCAATGTATGGGCGTATCGCACCTTCTTTGTTGTCGTGGAAATGCATTGCGTAGCCTTCTGTGTACAGTTCTATTCTGTCTGTACCTGTTGCTTTCGCCGCTTCCACCATTTCAACGACAGGATCTACAAAAATAGAAGTGCGGATACCGGCATTCTTAAAAACCGAAATGATCTTCACGAGGTAATCTTTATGCTGTATTGTGTCCCAGCCGTGATTGGAAGTGATCTGTCCAAGAGCATCGGGCACCAGTGTAACCTGGTGCGGTCTCACCTCAAGCACAAGGTCGACAAACTTCTGCTCCTGCGGATTTCCCTCTATATTAAACTCTGTTTTAATAGCTTCTTTTATCTCTCTTACATCCCTGTACCTGATATGCCTTTCATCGGGACGGGGATGCACAGTCACCCCATCTGCACCAAAACGTTCTGCATCTAAAGCCGCCTTCAATACATTGGGTTTATCTCCTCCGCGGCTGTTTCTTAAAGTAGCAAATTTGTTGATGTTTACGCTAAGCTTTGTCATGCTGCAAAGGTAAAGGGAATAGTTTTGGGTTTCGAGTTTTCAGAAGTTTTGGAACCTTTCCAGTATCCAACTCCTTACTCCTTACTCCTAACTCCTTACTCCTTACTTTTGCATCCATGTCTTACCGCTCTCTACAGGAATGTCTCGTTGACCTTGAAAGAAACAATCACCTCGTTCGCATTGCAGAAGAAGTCGATCCTCATCTTGAGATGGCTTCTATTCATTTAAGAGTTCATGAGGCAGGCGGCCCTGCTTTGTTATTTGAAAATGTAAAAGGAACAAAATACCGCGCTGCTTCCAATATTTTCGGAACTGTTGAAAGAAGTCAATTTATTTTCAGAGACACTTTTGCCGCTGTTCAAAAGCTGATAGAATTAAAAAACGATCCCATAAAAGCACTCAGGCAACCTTTTAAAAATCTGCGTACCGGGCTGGCAGCGTTGAAAGCTTTGCCCTTAAAAAATCCCTCTTCAAGACCTGTTATGGCAGATGAGATACAAATCTCTGACCTGCCTTTGATTCATCATTGGCCAAAAGATGGAGGTGCATTTGTAACGCTGCCACTTGTGTATACAGAAGATGCAGACAAACCGGGAATCATGAATGCCAACCTTGGCATGTACCGCATACAGCTTACAGGAAATGAGTACGAACTGAATAAAGAGATTGGCTTGCATTACCAGTTGCATCGTGGCATTGGCGTTCATCAAACGAAGGCAAGTAAAAGAGGACTTCCTTTAAAAGTAAGTTGTTTTGTCGGCGGGCCTCCTTCGCATACTTTGGCTGCAGTGATGCCTTTACCCGAAGGTATCAGCGAAATGACTTTTGCCGGAGTGCTGGGTAGCAGACGTTTCAGGTACACGTACGACGATGGTTTTTGCATCAGTACAGATGCTGATTTCGTAATTACAGGAGAGGTCTACCCGGGAGAAAATAAACCGGAAGGGCCTTTTGGCGATCACCTTGGTTATTACAGCCTCAGGCATCCTTTTCCTTTGATGCGTGTTCATAAAGTGTATGCCCGTAAAAATGCAATCTGGCCTTTTACTGTTGTCGGTCGCCCGCCGCAGGAAGATACCAGCTTTGGACAGTTGATACATGAATTAACAGGTGATGCCATTCCCGCCGAAATTCCCGGCCTGAAAGAAGTACATGCTGTAGACGCGGCGGGGGTTCATCCCCTGTTGCTGGCAATCGGCAGCGAGAGATATACTCCTTATATGCCTTCAAAGCAGCCGGCCGAAATATTGACGATCGCTAACCATATTCTTGGCACCGGTCAGTTAAGCCTTGCGAAGTTTTTGTTTATTACCGCAGATGACAGCGGACGGTTAACTACTCATAAGGTTAGAGATTTTATGGAGTTTGTACTTGAGCGTATTGATCTATCACGCGATATTCATTTTTATACAAATACCACCATCGATACATTAGACTACTCCGGAACCGGTTTAAACAGCGGAAGCAAAGTGGTTTTTGCCGCTTATGGAGATATAAAAAGACCCTTAGCCACAGAAGTTCCTGATGCTTTAAAAACCTTATACAATTTTGAAAATCCACAGCTTTGTATGCCCGGAGTAGTGGCGTTGCAGACAACCCAATTTTCAACTTACGAGGTTGCCGCAGAGGAAATAAAAATACTCGATGAACAGTTAAAAGACAGGGAAAATGAATTGATGCAAACTCCCTTTATCATTGTTTGCGACGACAGCAGTTTTGTTAGTGCAACGATCAATAACTATGTCTGGGTCACCTACACAAGGTGCAATCCGTCTCATGATATATATGGCATCAATTCATTTACAAAAAATAAACATTGGGGATGTACCGGTCCGTTGGTTATTGATGCACGTATAAAACCTCACCATGCTCCGCCGGTTGAAAAAGACGCGTTTATAGAAAAAAAGACAGACCGCCTGTTTGCGAAAGGAGGCAGTTTGTATGGATTATAATGTGCTGATTTGCTAATGTGCTGATTTGCTAATGCTCATGTGCTGATGTACCAATTAGCATATTAGCATATTAGCTAATTAGCTGATTAGCTGACTTGGAGGAGCCGGGCAGAGTTACTACTATGAGTCATCGTTGCAATCATTGATTTGTCGTTTTCTTTTC
>CAXUMK010000096.1:0-3218 GCA_964251885.1 uncultured Segetibacter sp.
CTTTGGTTATCTAAAGATAATCATTATTTTGCGGAAGTTATTTCGGCACTTTTACTTAGGTTAATGGTATTGGTATAATACTCCTAATGAAGATTTGAAGATCATGTTATGCAATAGAGATAATTACTACAACGCAATGACAACATATCTTCTGTGTAACGTGCCTTTCTGCATATAAAATCAAATTTGCGAACTACAGTATTAACGATAATACATAGACAATAACAAAGGAAACCAAGCCCATTAAAATAGTGGCTATGGTATATACTTTTAGCATTGTGCTCATATCAATTTCTGAAAATTTTGATATTACCCAGAAGTAGGCATCGTTTGCATGAGATATCATCATTGAACCTGCACCCATTGATAAAACACACAACAGTCTTCCTGTTTCGCTGTCTAAACCTAATGCGCTTAGTAGAGGATGTATGATGGAAGCTGCTGTAATGATGGCTACAGTGGAGGATCCGAGGGCTGTTTTTAAAACGGATGTAAGTAAAAAAGGAAAAAGAATACCCAATCCTGCCAGGGGAAGAGAATGATTAAATTGGTCACCTACTTTGGTTGCCTGTAACACTGCTCCAAAAGCGCCTCCGGCTCCTATTATTACCAGTATGCCGCCGGCTTTTTCTACTGCATCATGCAACAACTTACTTATTGAATCCCTCTTCCATGATGTGCCTGCGAAAAATGCAAGTAATATACCTATCGACAATGCAATTACAGGATCACCAAGTGATGAAACGATTTTTTGCCAACCTGTTAATGATGCCGGATTGACCTTGAGAAGCAGAAAAGATTTTATGGCTATCAATGCGATTGGTACAATTACCGGGAGAAAAGATAGCATTACCGAGGGTTGGATCAAAGGCATTTCGCTCACTTCCTCATACTCCGCAGTACTTTTACGTATCCATTTCTTTCCGGCATAACGAGCCCATACATAGCCTGTAAGCATTGCGGGTATAGCAACCAAAATTCCAAACAATATCAATCGTCCGTAATCAACTCCTATAGTCGCGGCAGCAGCCGTTGCACCCGGATGAGGAGGTATTAAACAGTGAACAGAATAAAGGCCGCCGGCGAGTGAAACAGCCATTACTGTTACCGGCACATTTATTTGTTTGGCAAGCGATTTATTTAAACCACTCAATACAATATAACCAGAATCGCAAAAGATGGGAAGACCCACCATAAACCCGGTCATTGCCATAGCCAAAGCAGAAAATTTTGGAGGAACTTTTCGTAAGATATAATTCGCCATGACAGCAGTGCTTCCGGTATTCTCCAATACTACACCCAGCGTTGTTCCCAGCACAATGATGATCGCCAGGGATTTCATAATGTTTCCAAAACCATCCTTAGCAGCAGCAATCACTTCCGGTACACTCAGTTGAGCGCCCAATCCTACGGCGAAACAGGCAATGATCAAAGCAAAAAATGCATGCATGCGAAACCTGGCGGTTAATAAAACGATCAGTCCAATTCCGATCAATAAAACAATCAAAATATGAACGAAGGATACAGACATATTGAAGAGATTGTTTTATTTAATGAATTAATGCCAGCATGATGTCCATTACGTTTGTTTGCGTTGGCCCTGTTTTGATAAGGCCTTCTGCAGAAGAAAAAAAATGATACGAATCATTGTTATCAAGATAGCTTAGAGGATCATGTTTGCCTTTGATTGCACTGTTCATGATTGTTGCATTCACAACTGCACCGGCTGCATCAGTAGGGCCGTCAGTACCATCGGTGCCCGCAGATAAGATTGTAATGCCCGGATGAGAAATAATCTCTATTCCGGCGGCAAGGGCTAATTCCATATTTCTGCCACCCAAACCATTACCCCGTATCGTTACAGTGCTTTCTCCTCCATATAACAAACATGCAGGAACGCGGCCATTGTATTCGATCGCTTTCCTTGCCAGCATTTGACCTACAACACGTGCTTCACCTTTCAGCACATTTGTTACAATGCATGGGTAAAATCCTAACTGCTTTGCTTTGTTTGCAGCCGCATCCAATGCTATTTCATTACTGCCTATCACCTGATTGCAGGTATTTATAAAACACTCGTCACCTTCTTTCGGCGTGTCATTTATTTTACCTGCACATCCATCCAAAATATACTCAGCAATAGCGGTGGGAATTTTATTTGCAATGCCATATTTTGTCAGTACTTCCAGGGCATCGGTAAAGGTTCTTTTATCGGGTACTGTCGGGCCCGAGCCAATTATATCAAGATCATCGCCGATCACATCGGATAAAATAAGGGAATACAATGCAGCAGGAAAAATAATTTTTGCCAACTGCCCTCCCTTCACATTCGATATATGTTTACGTACCGTATTTATTTCGTGAATATCTGCCCCTGATTTTAATAACAAATTGAACACGTGCTGCACTTCAGTTAAACCAGATGTTGCAGGATAATCAGCCATAAGCGAGGAAGCGCCGCCTGAAAGCAGGAAGATTACAATATCATCAGCCGTAAGGTGCTTTACCAGGTTTACTATTTCTTCGGTAGCCTGCACGCTGTTTACATCAGGAATGGGATGTCCTGCTTCCAGGAGTGTAATCTTTTGCAAGTTGAGCCGGTGTCCATATTTTGTTACGACAATTCCCGCAGTGATTGCATCACCCAGGATTTCTTCAAATGCCTGTGCCATTGCTGCTGCAGCTTTTCCTGCCCCTGCAATAAAAATTCTGCCTGCAGGTTTCAGTTCAACAACATGATCATTTATCGTCAACTGAGAATTTTGCCAGCGAATATGATTGCGGATAAGCGTTGAAGGGTTAACTGCTGCAACAGCAGATGTAAAAATATCCAATGCATTTTGTATGCTATCCATTTGTATTTGTTATAGTCAAAGTACCTTCTGTTACTGTTTATACTTCATTCCGTATAAAAATCCCGTTATGACGGGATAAGTAGTGCAGTGATTTTTTTTGGAGCCGGGCTTCATTACTACTATTTTACATCGTTGCGTCGCACTCTTGAACGATTTATTATATATTCAGCAATGCACTACTTGTCGTTAACTGGAATCTTATCCCGCATGCAATATAGTTGTACGATAAAGATACTTGTTCCACGTGTTAGGTTGTACGTTACCTTACATAGAAAGACTTTGCTAATTCAGCATAGAGAAAAGACATGAATGTCATTATAAGGAACGAAGCAATCCCCTGCATAATCAGGTTGACAGTTAGCT
>CAXUMK010000096.1:3228-13036 GCA_964251885.1 uncultured Segetibacter sp.
AGGGCTCGCAATAAGCGGATGCACAAAGGTTTAAAAGTACAAGTGACACAACGATGCCTGGTAGAATTACAGGCGCCCGTTCCAAAAATATTTCTTAAGTAAACGACTTTGAGTAGCCAATAATTGATAATAAAGACAACATGCGTATAGTAACATTAGAAGAACATATTAGTTTGCCGGAATTCGATAACCGCATAAGCAAAGAGGCAAGAATGAAACGGGGCTGGCCAAATCCTGACGAAGATGCCTCGCCAATGAAGCGTGTGGAGCACCAGTTGGAAGAAGTGGATAAAGAAAGAATTGAAGACATGGATGCGAGTGGTATAACCATGCAGGTGCTATCTGTAACAGCGCCGGGCGGCGATATTCTTGCGCCCGAAGATGCTATTCCTTATGCCAAAGATTACAACAATGCAATAGCAAAGATCACTGCTGCTCACCCTGACCGCTTTGCCGCTTTTGCTGTATTACCAATGAAAGCGCCTGAAGCGGCGGCGGAAGAACTGGAACGTGCTGTAAAAACATTGGGCTTTTGCGGTGCAATGATCAACGGAACGACGAATGATAAGTTTTTGGATGATGCACAGTTTGCATCCATTTTATCGCTGGCCGAAGCATTGGATGTACCCATTTACCTGCATCCGAATTTACCCATAAAAGCAGTGAATGATGTGTATTTTAATAACCTGCCCGGTTCGTTGGGTTTTACCTTGTCTATTGCCGGCTGGGGATGGCATTCAGAAACCGCTATCCATATTTTGCGGATGATTTTAGCAGGTACATTTGATAAATATCCAAACCTGAAAATGATTATTGGTCACATGGGCGAAATGCTGCCGATGATGATGACCCGCATTGTTAATATTTTTAAAGATGCAGGCTTGAAACGTGCAGTTAGTGAAGTGCTGAAAAGCAACGTGCATATAACCACCAGCGGCTTGTTTACACAACCGCCTCTGCAATTAGCAATTGATACATTTGGTGTTGACAGGATACTATTTTCGGTTGATTATCCGTATAGTCCAAACAAAGCAGGAAAGAAGTTTTTAGATGAAATGAAATGCTCTGCAGAAGATAAAGAAAAGATAGCGCATGGTAATGCCGATACCCTGTTGAAATTGAAGGTGTGATCTTCAATATCCGTTCTAACTATAATATTAAACAAACTACCTCATCTCCTTTGCACGCAAACGGTTTTACAATGCTGTTCAGTTTACAAGATCAGTAACCTTGCTTTAACTGGCAGACTGCCGTTAATTCTTTAAAAAACTAATGTATAATAGTTGTGGCCATGTAATTTCTCAGTGCATTTTTTACGGCTTCTTTAAATTCGGATGTAAGGTCAGGAGAGGATGATTCTTCACGGAGCAATGAATCGTCGATCTGTTCAAAATTTACAAAACAAGCCGGGTCACCATTTATTTTAATAAAATATTCAATTGTGTTGTTAGTTGTGTTTTTTGAAGAAACCACTTCAGAGATGTATTCATTACCATCTAGCTCAACAGGAATAGTAGCAGACATAATATTTAGATTGAAACAAAGATAGCGGCTTTACTGTCTGGATTACTACCTCTTTCTTACAAAGCCACCACCGTTAGATAATACATCTTCATTATCGCATCAGGCTGAAACAGAGATGCTTCATTGTCTTTTAAATCTTTGCTTGTCCATTCTTCACCAGGAACGATTTTAATTTTCACCTCATTACTTTTTAAGGTAAGCGGAAGGTTAAAACCTCTTACGCAGTTAGTATAACGGTAAGATACTTTTTTCTTGTCGCTGCTAAATTTTATTTCAAGCTTTGGAATTTGAGTTGTTGTCAGGTATTGTTCAAATACTTTACTGTAATTAAAACCTGCCTGTTTACTTATATAATCCTCAATTTGTTTTGCACTAACAGTCTGATGATAAAATGTTTTATTTAAACCACGCAGTATTTTTCTGAATAAAGTATCATTATCCAAACCATGCCTTATAGCATGTAACATATTGCCCGTTTTAGGATACATGTCGCCGCTTCCCTCTGCATTTACGTTGTATGCAGGAATAATAGGCTTGTCATTTCTAATGCTTATTCTGGAGCCGGCATTGTATTCATCGCCGGCTTGTTTACCAAAAATATAATCAGCAAATAAAGTTTCGCTGTAGTTGGTAAAGCCTTCATGTATCCACATGTCTGCAAGGTCGTTACTGGTAATATTGTTGCCAAACCACTCATGCCCGCTTTCATGCTCTATTATAAAATCCCATTTCATTCCCCAGCCTGTGCCCGATACATCTCTTCCCCGATAGCCTGGTTTGTACCAGTTGCCATAAGCTACCGCACTTTGGTGCTCCATACCTGTATGCGGAACATCTACCAGCTTATAACCATCTTCGTAAAAAGGATAAGGTCCAAACCAGTATTCCAAAGCTTTCAGCATATTGTGCACTTCTTTGGGCATATAAGCTTTTGCTTTTTCAAGGTTGTAATCAAGCACCCAGTAATTCAAATCCAGCTTTCCTTTTTCACCATCATATACCTCTTTAAAGTTTACATACTTTCCTATGTAAGGAATGAGGTCATAGTTATTGATCGGGTTTACAACAGCCCATTTATAAGTTGTGGTTCCATCACCGTTGCTTGTTTTAGCCTGAAGCCTTCCATTGGCAACAGCCACCAATGTATCAGGAACGATCATACTAAGCGATGCACCATTATCGGGCTCATCACTCTGGTGGTCTTTGCATGGATACCATATAGAGGCGCCAAGTCCCTGGCAGGTAACAGTCATCCATGGGTTACCCAAAGTGTCTTTTGTAAAAGTCCATCCGCCATCCCAGGGCGCACGTTTAGCCTCGTGAGGCGTACCATGAAAGAAAACATCAACCTTGTTTATGGAAGATTTCTTTTGTTTGGGAACATCTACATGCCAGGCATTACCTTCCCGATTAAAAGAAAGACTGCCGGTATTGTTAAGTATGATACTGTCAATCTGCAATGGTTCCTGCAGGTCTATCTGCATTTTACCAGTTGGATGATCACTTACCACTTTATAGGTAATGGTATTTTTACCTGCGGTTGTTTTGCTGATATAATCAGGCTTTACTGTTATATCGTAACGCAACACATTCCACCACGACCTTTCCGGGCCAATGCTTCCACGCAAAGTATCGGCATGGGTATAGACGTTTTCTTTAGGTGGCGATTGCGCTTTGATTACAGCAGGTAATAAAAAACAAAGGGTTATAAGGGCTTTACATTTTATATTCATGTACATAATTTGCATTACTTGTTTCAACAATATACGGGCTTTCATTTCAATTGCTTACCAAAAAAACAGGTTATAAGAAGTTGTTTCCTATTTCGCTCCCTCCATATAAATTCTTGTAGTTGCCGAATAGCAAAATAACAGTACAAGAGTGCGACGCAACAATGTTGATGCTTATTCTTCAGCGGGCTCCAAAAAATATTGCATAGTTCTTAAGCAGCGTGAAGTGTTTTTGACAAAACACAGGAATTTAAATCTACTTTTATTTTTTGTAGCCGACTCTGGGAACAAGTCTCAACATCGTTGTGTCACTCACTTTTACGGCAAAACTTTGTTGAGCTTTTTTTTAACCGCTCAATTGGTAGGCTTTAAAAGCCCCTTTAGGGGTTTGGGGTTTAAAATCTGTCAACACTAAAAGCATCAATCTTTACTGAAGTTGGCTGGTGATTTGCCAACTCTGACACTATTTTTCCGGTAGCAGGTCCTAAACTCAAACCACTCATGGCATGTCCTCCGGCAATCAAAAGATTGCTTACTTTTTTTGCATATCCAATATAAGGCAAGCCATCCGGAGTACAAGGTCTGAAACCATACCATACCTCTTTTTCAACAGGCATTTCTAATTTGATATTGGAAAAATATTTGGGAACCGACTCGACAATTCCCTGCACCCGCATCATGTTAACCTTATTATTTACTGCCCCAATTTCCATTGTTCCACCATAGCGCATCTTACCATTCATTGGGGTTATAGCCACCCTTGCTTCACAAAGAATGGCGGGAATGTTTAGCTTTTTCTCAGGCTTATTTAAAGTAAAGGAGTAACCTTTTCCCGGCATTAAAGAAATAGATACACCCGCCATTTTTGTCAATTGCGGCAGCCATGAGCCGCTTGCCATAACCACTACATCCGCCTCGTATTCACCATTAGAAGTTACTACCTTTTTTATTTTGTTACCTTCTTTTACTATGCGCTCTACGCCGCTGCCGGTTTTAAATGTAACACCTGATTTTTTGAGATGGTCAAGTAGTTGCGGTATAAGCTGGTTGGGGTGAAGGTGCGCATCGCTGCGATAATGAACTGCACCTAAAATATCCAGTTCTATACCCGGTTCCAAAGCCTGCACCTGTTCGGGAGAAAGCGCTTCTACGTCTAAACCCATTTGTCTTGCTTTCTCACCCAGGTGGATTTCCTCCTCACCAACTTTCTCTGTTTTGTAATACATCAAAATTCCCTTCTTCTCCATAGCGAAGTCAAAGCCGGGTTGGGTTGATAACTCTTCATATAACTGCTTGCTGAAAAGATTGATATCGAGAAGATAACCTGCAGAGTCTTCTACATGTTTTGGCGTAGCGCTTTTCATGAATTTTAAACCCCACGATATCAAGTCTTTGTTTAGAGAAGGCTTTACATAAAAAGGACTTTTATTATTAAACATCCAGCGAATGCCTTGTGAAATCATACCCGGAGCAGCCAAAGGAACAAAGTGACTTGGAACAATCATTCCGAGGTTTCCATAAGAGCAGCTATTAGACAAGTCGGTTTTATCAACTACCGTAACATCCCACCCGCTTTTTTGAAGATAATATGCGGAACTTAAACCTATAATTCCTCCGCCTATGATGACTGCTTTCATGAGTTGCTTTAATTTTTAGGCATAAGGTTAAGGGTATAGGGTATAAGGAGCAAGCTCTTTCTACCTTTTACCTTACACCTTCTACCTTTTACCTTTTCTTCTACAACACCTGGAAACCAAACGCATAAGGATCATCATCTTCATCTATAGTGATGGTGTTATAGCCATAAATTCTTGCCCAACCTTCAATGCCTGGTTTAATGGCAGGCTTGCCTGCAACCGTTGTTTCTTCTTCTATGGTGCCAATAAACTTTGAACCGATGATGCTTTCGTGCACAAAGACATCTCCTTTTTTTAGTTTGCCCTTTGCATACCATTGCGCCATACGTGCCGATGTTCCAGTACCGCAAGGGCTGCGGTCAATGGCTTTGTCGCCATAAAAAACCGCATTGCGTGCAGTGGAAGCCGGGTCTAATACAGCGCCTGCCCAAAGTACATGTGAGCAACCATTTATAGTAGCATCATCAGGATGCACAAAAGTATATTTTGCATTGATTGCTTTACGCAGTTCCCTTGCCCATGTTATTAATTTATCTGCCGGATAATGCTCAAGCCCTTTAAAGTTTTTCTGCACATCTACAATTGCATAAAAATTACCTCCGTAAGAAACATCTACTACCAGTTCGCCCAGTTCCGGGCATTCGGCTGTTAAGCCTTCTGCTTCAAGGTATGCCGGTACATTTACAAGCTTTACGCTTTTTACTTTATTACCTTCCTGCTTATAGCTGATGAGCACCAGCCCGGCAGGCGCTTCCATGCGTACTATGCCTGGCGTTTTTGGTGTAATGAGCCCTTCTTCTATTGCAATGGTAATGGTGCCAATAGTGCCGTGACCACACATGGGCAGGCAGCCGCTTGTTTCAATAAACAACACAGCTACATCATTTGCCGGGTCGTGAGGCGGATACAAAATACTGCCGCTCATCATGTCATGACCGCGAGGTTCAAACATGAGACCTTTGCGTATCCAGTCGTACTCTTTTAGAAAGTGCTGCCGCTTTTCGCTCATGTTATCTCCATCCAAAAAAGGTCCGCCACCCGCAACCAGTCTTACCGGGTTGCCACAGGTATGAGCGTCTATACAAAAGAATTTTTTTGAAGCCATGGATTGGGGGATAGTCAATAGTCAATAGTCAGTAGTGAATAGTCAATAGTCAATAGTCAATAGTCAATAGTCAATAGCCATTAGAAGGTCAATATACAACATCTGTGTCTATAGCTTTTTTGTCTTAGCCTTTGGATCATTATTCAACATCGTTGTGTCACTCACTTGTACAATTTATATTCTACTCGTCATTAGCATCGAAGCAATAAGCTTTCGTCATTGCGAGGAACGAAGCAATCTGCTCTTACAATTTTAGCAGGCTTTCAAACTTGTGCTGTTTGTAGTCTACTTGTCGTTGCTAAGAATTAATTTTCATTCCCACAAAAGTTATTTAAAGAAGACATGGTAAGAAGCCGTTATTACAGTGAAAACGTTGCCGTCATTGCGAGTAATTGATTTTTGGTTCCCAAACAAGTTCTTTGAACATGACACTGTAAAATTGCTTATTTCAGTGCTCGGGTTTTGGGAAAATTTATTAATATTAAAATTAATATTAATGCAAAAGTAATTAAAGTACAGTGGTTTTAAAAATGTGTCATTGGCAGGAACGAAGCAATCTGCTTTTACAATTTATACGCGTTCTAATTCAACACGAGGTTTTACCATTTACAAATTTCCTCCCATAAATCCTTCCATTCCGGATTTTTACTTTGTATCAACTTTATTTTCTTTGTTCTGCTTCCGCCTTTTATTCGTTTCTCTTCTGCTATTGCTTCTTCAATTGTTATGTAATTTTCATAATACACTAACTTGTCTAAGTTATAAGAAGCACTAAAACTCTTATCGTACTTCTTTTCTTTATGCTCACTTACTCTTTTAATAAGGTCGGAGGTTACGCCAGTGTATAACACCTGATTATGAACATTAGTCATTATGTAAACACTTCCCCCTCTTTTCATGAGCGATAGCTTTAATTAGCGGATTGCTTCGTCGTTCCTCCTCGCAATGACGGCTTTTGTTTCGTCATTGCGAGGCACGAAGCAATCTGCTTTATAATTTTCAAACTGTTAATATTTGGTCATCAGATTGCTTCGTCGTTCCTCCTCGCAATGACGGCTGCTTCGTGCCTCGCAATGACGGCTTTTGCTTCGTCATTGCGAGGCACGAAGAAATCTGCTTTATAATTTTCAACCTGTAGATATTTTGGACATCAGATTGCTTCGTCGTTCCTCCTCGCAATGACGGCAGTTGCTTCATACACATACCAGCAGCACAAGAGTGCGACGCAACGATGATATATCAAAGAACGAATGTTGGTAACCAAAAAAATTAAACTTTATGCCTGCACATTTTCGTTGGTGTACTTACCGTTTACCTTGCGCATTATCTTTAAGAGATTGTCGTTTTGCAAAGCTGAAGGTAAAAACGCTTCGGGGCAATCCTGCAAACAAAGGGGTCTTACGAAACGCTTAATTGCATCAGCGCCTACTGAAGTACTGTTTGCATTTGTTGTAGCTGGAAAAGGACCGCCATGAACCATTGCATGGCTGACTTCTACACCGGTAGGTACGCCGTTATATACAACCCTTCCAACCTTTCCGGCAAGTAAGTCTATACAATCTGAAAAGTTTTGCAGGTCTTCACTCTCAGCCAAAATGGTAGCGGTTAATTGCCCTTGTAATGATTGCAAAGATTGCAGGAGTTCGGCTTTGTCTTTACATAAAACGATCAACGATGCCGGGCCAAATATTTCGTCCTGTAAATTTGGATTACTTATAAAATCGATCGCACTTACTTTAGTTAGAAACGGTGAAGCTTTATAAGCAGCACACTCATTTTGTCCCTCATACAATACGCACACTCCCTTCTGACCTGCAATCACTTCTCTTTTGGTGTAATAATTATGGCAGATGTTGGGATTGAGCATAACAGCAGCTGGGGAGGATGCGATAAGCCCTGCTATTTTTTTAATAAATGTGTTTGAAGAACCATCTTCTATTAAAAACAGCAATCCGGGATTTGTACAAAACTGTCCGGCACCCAATGTTATTGATGCCACCAATTGGGCAGCAACATTTTCGTCGTGCTGTACTTTTTTTGGCAATAGCAAAACAGGATTAATACTGCTCATTTCAGCAAAAATTGGAATGGGTGATTTGCGTTCATTTGCAGCTTTAAAGATAGCCATGCCTGCTTTGTATGAGCCTGTAAAACCTACTGCTTTTATGCCTTCGTGTTGTACCAGTTGGATGCCTGTTACCTGACCATCGCCTGTAACAGACGAAAAGACACCATCGGGCATATTGCATTTCTTAGCCGCCTTGCTGATTGCAGAAGCGACCAATTCATTGGTGCCAAGATGCGATTCATGGCCTTTTACTATAACCGGGTTTCCGGCTGCCAAAGCCGATGCGGTATCACCGCCTGCAGTGGAGAAAGCAAACGGAAAATTGCTTGCACCAAAAACCGCAACAGGTCCGATTGGGATAAGCATTTTACGTAAATCAACACGGGGCAAAGGTTTTCTTTCAGGCAATACTGTATCAATGACTGCCTCTATCCAGGAACCTTCTCTTAATACTTCAGCGAATAGTTTTAATTGTCCTGTCGTTCTTGCACGTTCACCGGTAAGACGCGCTTCTGCAAGTCCTGTTTCAAGCAATGCCCTTTGAATCAAAGCATCGCCAAGCGCCATTATTTCCTCTGCGATTGTTTCCAGAAAAACAGCTTTCTCTTCGGCGGTTTTGCCTTTGTAAACAACAAAAGCAGTTGATGCTTTGTCAACTGCTGTGTTTACCTCTTCACCTGTTGCTACGGTGAAACGACCCGGCAAAGTATCTTTCGTAACGGGACTGAAAGATTGTAAGAAATCTCTACCCCCGTTACTTTCTCTTAAACTTAGTACGTTATGCTCTTTCAACATTTTCTATTACTTCAAAGTGTAAATAATCCGGCAGGGAAGGTCTTGTGCTGATTGCCTTATTAATAATTGCCAACACTCTTTCTCTTTCAGTGCCTTCAACCTGTAAACGTGGCGCTCTTACATATTCGTTGCTTAAGCCGTTTTGTGCGGCAGCTAACTTTATGTATTGTACCAGTTTAGGATGAATGTCTAATTCAAGAACCGGTAAAAACCAGCGATAAATGGTAAGTGCCTCTTTATAATTTCCGGCTTGCATCAGGCGGTAAATGGCCACAGTTTCAGCAGGAAATGCATCTACCAATCCTCCTACCCAGCCGTCACATCCTAATGCCAATTCTTCCAACGCAAGTGTATCTACACCGCACAGAATTTTATACCTGTCACCAAATTTGTTCTTCATCCTGGTAACGTTAGAGACGTCTCTTGTCGATTCCTTTACAGCCTGAATAGTTTCAATTTTTGCAAGCTGTTCAAACATATCTAATGTTACTTCAATCTTATAATCGTAAGGATTATTATAAATCATAATAGGCAACGAAGTGTTTGCTGCAACGGTCTTAAAATACTCCACGGTTTCATGTTCATCGGCTTTGTACCGCATAGGCGGCAATAACATCAATCCGTCTGCTCCGTCTTTTTCAGCGCTTTGTGCAGCTTTTATAGCTTCTTTGGTTGCCTGTTCGGCAATATTTATCAGGACGGGTATCCTTCCATTTGCAGCCTCTTTTGCACAGATCAACAAATGTTTCTTTTCCTCAATCGTTATCGTACTGGCTTCGCCCAGCGAACCTGCAAGTACTGCTCCGTCAATGCCAGCTTTAATTTGTGTATTAAGGTTTTTTTCAAACATTTTGAAATCAATACTGTCATCATCATTGAAAGGCGTAAGCAATGCGGGATAAACGCCTTGCCAGTTTACGGTATGCATGGTTTATTTTATTGTTAACAG
>CAXUMK010000096.1:13046-18792 GCA_964251885.1 uncultured Segetibacter sp.
AGCACAAATTTATATTCATTAAGAGATATAGGATTAACAAATATTGACAGGTTATTTACTGATATTAACGAAGGCATCGGTTATAGAAACTTCTTCCTGTAACCAGCTTAAATACTGAGCCTTTGCTTACATCCCGAACTCCTGATCGCACTTTTGATAACTGAATGTCATTTTACACTTTGTCTTCCTGAAGGTCATGATGCGGCAGCACAGCTAACTTTACTGTAAGTTCGCAACAACTATTTCCTCGTATCAATGATTAAGAATTTTATTTCTTTTGCCAGGAACAGGTCTGCCTTTGCAGTAGGTTTTCAATTTGCTGCTTCCAGTCTTTTGTTTGGTATTTGGGTGGCTTCTATACCCGGCATAAAGTCAAGGCTTGGTTTTACCGACGGCAGCCTCGGACTTTCTTTACTGCTTTCGCCATTAGGCGCAGTTACAGGTATGTTGTTATCAACAAGGGTTTTCAGCAAAATACCGGTAGGCAGATGGATGTTTATGGGCTGTATTATTCAATGCTTCGTTATGATGTTACAGATCAATTCAGTCAACCGGCCCATGTTTTGGGCATGCCTGTATTGTTTTGGGATTACAGGGTTTTTAAATGGTGTTTCTACCAATGCCACAGTAAACCTGATGGAGAAAAAATACAACCGGCTGCTGATGAGTACCTGTCATGGCATGTACAGCCTGGGTGGCGCAATAAGCGCAGGTATCGCCGCTTTCTTATTTTCGGTGAACATACCTTCCGCCTGGCAAATTGTGCTGGTGGCCATTTTCATCATTACAGTTATTCTCTTCAACAGGAAATATCTGTTGGAGAACAGCGATATAATCCATTCAAGGTCTGGTGTCAAACTGCCATCGCTTAGTATATTGGGCATCTCCTTTATTTGCATGGTTAGTTTTATGGCAGAAGGTTGCGTGGCCGATTGGAGCGCTATATACTTTAGAGAAATATTATTTGCGCCGAAGGCCTTGATAAGTTTGGGTTATGCCGGGTTTTCGGTGGCGATGACGCTGGGACGATTAAACGGCGATATACTTATTACCAGGCTTGGAAGTAAAAACGTGGTAGTAGGGGGAAGCCTGCTGGCGGCAGCCGGTTTTTTAATAGTTGTATCGGCGCCGGCGGTTATGGTTGCTATCCCAGGGTATATTATGATCGGTTTTGGCTGCTGTTGTATTGTTCCTGTGTTATTCAGGGCATCTGCCAACATTCCGGGTGTAAGCACCGTGGAAGGATATGCTATGATAACCACAGGAGGATTGATCGGTTTTCTGACAGGTCCTTCTGTTATTGGTTTTATATCCGAAAAAGCAAACCTTTCTAAGGGATTATCGCTCTTAATTATAATGCATTTGCTGGCAGCATACACAGCATGGAAGAACCCGTTTATACGTAACAAAGAAGTTGTGGCGGCCGCACCGCAGCCTTACGACGAACAGATTTATTGATGCAAGTGTGGAAGTCTTAAAGTTTTATTTCCAGGTCAACCTTTCCTCATTAAAGGTTCTTGTAACTTGAAAGGTTCTCGTTACTTGCAGATATATACTTCCCACCGCATAAAAATGTGCAGTGATTTTTTTGGAGCCGGGCAGCATTGCTACTATGATTCATCGTTGCGTCGCACACTTGTACTTGTATAGCTTTATGCGGCTTTTTTGAAAAGCACTAATGTACCAACAATAGCAATATACAGAAAGTGATTGTATCACTTTATCTAAACAGCGGTCAACAGGGAGTAGAACAAAAAGCCCCGCTACCTCACAGGCAACGGGGCTTAATTTTAGGGCTTTTCGTCTACTCCACTTAATGTTGTGCATAGCCTTTCTTTCAAGGTTTCAGAGTTTATCCAATTTAAGACGTTTGTTTGAATGGATTCTTTCCACTCAAGTTATTAATCTTGAACATTAAGTACATGATGTGTAAGCTTAAAATAACATTCAGAATGTAGTTGAAAATAGGATTTCCTAGAATAATAGGAATAAGATTGAAAGCGCAATATTGAAAAAATCCAATTAGAGCTATGAAAAGAATAAAAAGAATTCCTGCTCCAATCGTTTTTATCGTTTGTCCTTTTATTGGAAATTTCAGAATAGCAAAGAAGCTGGCAATAATCAACAAAGCATAAAGCCAACAAGAAGTAATCACCATTAAACTTAAATCTTTGGACGATCTATACTTATTAATATTAGCAGTAGTTTTATTCGAATTGATGGATTGGAATAATCCGTTGAATAAACGGAAGTGCCAAGGTTCTTCAGATAATAACTGTTGTTCTAAGACTAAAAACTGTTGTCGTAATACAGTATCAGAAGTAGATGCTTGAAGTTTGTGCAATTTCTCTATCTCTGTCAACTTGTTTGAAACATGTCTATAATAAGTAAATCCTGTAGCATTATCAATCAAAACAAGTATTGCAATGGTAAAAATAGCAACCCACATTTTTGGGATGAAGGAAATTGTTTTGTCAAGCAGATGTGTAATTACAGGAGTTAATGGTTCAAATACAGCAGCCATAAAGTTTATCTCTCGTTAATTTTTTTAGCAACACGTTTATTTTTTATGCTTTCAAACCGAAAGTAGAAGAAGACGATTATCAAAATAGAATAGAAAATGAACTCTGAAACATCATATTGATAAAGTATTCCGTGAAACCTGTAATATAAACTGGGAGTAATTAGTGTAAAGCCATCAGCATAATCTCTATAACGTTTTTCTTCTTCTTGTGTAAAATATGCTTTAGGACCTTCATAAAAAGAAACAAAAGGATAAAAATGGGAAGAGGAATTTTCGTTTAAGTCAGTATCTGTGAATAAAGAATACCTGTAAATGGTGTTTTGCCTGTTACTTTCATTATAATCAATTTTTTCCCAATTGTAAGATAAGCTGAAAATATTTACAAATAAGGCAAAACCGTGAAATAAAAACCAAATTAGAAAAAACTTCTTTTTACTTTTTAAATACGACCTGAAGTCCATAATATATTTTAGTATGTCGGTAAACTCTCAATATGTTAATACAAGATAAAGAAAATGCAGTGAAACTGTTTCAAGAAAAAGGAAATGATTGGATTAGGATAGAGCAAGTTGATGAAATAACAAACTGGTTCAAGGTTATACAATAGGATTTGAAGGAGTTATGGTAGCTCTTTCGGATTTCCTAAGGAAGATTACTGGTAAGTAATTCTTTCTTTTCCAATTTTATTGATAACCAACTGTTCTACCATTCTGAAAAGTAAATATCCTACCAAGCGATTTTTACAATCTTTCTTAATGAAAGCACTGAATGTTATTTCAGGATGAGAAGCATTTGTGTCTTGCGTAATTAAACAACTTTGAACCGCTTCTTCAACTTCTTTTAAAGTTTCAGATTGCTCTTTAAAATGTTGCTTAATCAAATTTAGCTCCTTTGAAAAAGCATTATTTACATTCTCAACTTCTTTTTCTGTTCCTTGAAAGGTGAGTTGGTTCATGATAAAGTGTGTTTAACACAGTGAAGATTTTAGAAATTAGGTAATTATAAGGTTACAGACAAGGAACAGGGCTTGGCGTTGTTGGGATATTTGAAAATCGTCAGCCGACAACTGAAGCCCAATATTATTTTAAAAGTTGAAGTTATGAACTAAAGCTAAATTATTAACGTCCCGCCCCGATAACGCCAAACCCCATGTTGAACCGAACCGGCAAGCCGGAAACTTTTGTAACTTGCTTACTGTGAGTAAACCTTCTAAAAACAAGCGGAATTTTGATTTCCAGATAGTTAAAACAAGAAACGGTCTACTTTGCACCCTATAGTCGAAAACGCTTCGGTCAACAGGGAGTAGAACAAAAAGCCCCGCTACCTTAGAGGCAACGGGGCTTTATTTTGGGGCTTTTCGTATACTCCACTTAATGTTACCAGCAGTACTTCTCTTTAAGTTAGAGATGTATGAATAAAATAAAGCTTTTAAATTATGGCTAGAAAATCTATTTGAAGATTTCTCATATTCAGAGTTAAATGAGTTAATCAAAAAATGTGAAACCATAATAAACAATCTATTTAATATATCTGAAGTGGAATTAAAGACGGAATTACCATTAAGTCTTGTTCAAACTTTACACGAATTATGAAGTTTTTTACTAAATCTTTTTCCCATAATTCTTCCATATATTGTTTTTCTTCAGGTGCTATGTACTTAGGCTCTTCAGGTAAAACAGAATATTTCAAAAGCACTCTCCAAATTTTCTTATCATTTGTCCATAAGATAATAAAGTAAGGATAACCTGCTTTTAAAGTAGAATGTCTTTCAATTGTAAAACTTGTAAATCCCATACTGTTACGAGCATTTTCATAAATAAAAAGGTATTTTCCAATATATTTTTCAATAGACCATTCAGGAAATGAGGTCTCGTCAAGGTGAGCAGAAGAAGTTACGTTGTCAGATAACATATTAGTTACAGATTTATTTTAAGTTAAAAGAAATATTATTTGCCATTCTATTTAATAAAATTCTTCCAAATTCTTTTTCAATCTTATCATCGCTATTAATTAAGTCATGAAAACCTGCATATTTTATACATTCTTCATTATTTATTACTTCTTCAACTAAGTCACCTTTAAAATAAACTTTACAATTACCATAATACCAAACTTCCCTGTTATTTTCATCATCGGTTATTTCAGGAAGTCCTTGAACTTTTATCAATTCCTGCTTTTTTGAACCATTTGAAAATAAATGTTTCATTATTTGAGGTATAGTTTTATAAGTACCTATAGGTTTAACTGAAGATTTTTCTTCTTTTTTTGGTACAAATCTTTCTACTCTTGAGCTATCAAGACCTGTACCAGTGCTGGAAACTGCTTTTTTATTTTTTAAACTGTCTAATTCAGTTTCAAGTGCTTGAATTTTCTCTTGCTCATTAGTTTTACAGGAAGTAAAATAGAAAATGAAGAACAAAAGTGACAGAAATTTAATCATATGTTCAAAATGAAATCAATTAAGATATAAAATAAATCAACTTACGAAACAATTAGAAAACGATATTAAAATCCTAATGACCACTGGCTGTATCGTTTTTTAAAGTGATATTGTCCGAAGAAACAGTTTTACTTTTCTCTGATAGTTTTTCTATTTTGTCTACTCGTTTTTCTAAGGAATTACTTTGTAAATAAGAACCTACAGAAACGATTAGACTTAGTAGAGCAGTCGCTATACCAATAACCTGAAATAAAAAATGTCTCTTATCAAGAGCTAATTGGTTTAGATAGTAATTATCAGAGATAATTTGTGAGCCTGACGAATTAATTATCCATTTGTGATTTTTTTCATTTAAGTCTTTATCTTTTTGGAACAGGTCAATTTGCCTGATGTAGATAATGATGTAAGTAGACGTTCAATAACTCTTCTGTGTAAATTTGTTTTATCCTGTAAATCTAAAACTGATAAAGCTTTTCCTAAAGGTTGAATTTGATGAGAATAACTAGAATTTCTTTCACCTTCTTCCCAATGTTCATATAAAGCTCTTAGTATTTTGTCTTTTTCTCTATAATTATGATTGACTTTAAATGGATTTGTCCATTTCATAAGAGTTAATTTTTTGTCCACCTAAAGTAACTTAATTTATCAGTAGTACTTTTACATTAGTATTGCTGGTAACGCGTTTATTACTGCAATTGTACTAAATTTTAAATCTTTTTCTAAATACATGATAACTAACTGATTCTCGACTTCTGCCCGTTGCGCTTTTTATGTTGGCGTTT
>CAXUMK010000097.1:0-1479 GCA_964251885.1 uncultured Segetibacter sp.
TTTTCTTTCCTTCCACTGGAAGAAAAGAAAAGGACAAATCCATGATTGCAACGATACCTCATAGTAGCTATTCTGCCCGGCTCAAAAAAATCATTTTACATCTTTTTTGCGGCAAGCAGTAAAACAAACCTTTTACTGTTTCACTATAATCTCAGTTTCAAACCGGCGGCTAATCCAAAGGAGTTAAGATACGTTTTTACAGGCGCATCTTTATTTATGGCAGACAAAGCAAACCGTTCTACAGGGGTAAAACTGAATGCGATATTCCTGCTGATATTATAATTGGCTTCGAAACTGATAGATCCTTTAAAGTAAGCCGCGTTTAATCCTTCGATGTGGTCAGTACCTACATTTTGATTTGGATTGGGACCTGCACCTGCAATAACTGTTTCAATTTTGCCCTTCGTTAAAAAATTGACTGCTATTCCGAATGCAGGATGTAAGCTGAATTTGCCTTTACCGATATTATATGTAACTGCCACGGGAATGCCAATGTATTGTAAGATGTTGGTAGAACGTAAGGCTGTAACACTGTCACCCGAAACAAGCGGAGCGCCTGTTTTTAGCGTAACAAAGGTGTAGCCGGCGGAACAGTTAAAACGATAATTTATATTTCCGTTTGGATCGGGACGAGCAAAAATAGTTTTAGGCTGAATACTGGTATTCAATGACGAAAAGGTAATCCCTGTTTGAAAAGTAATTTTTCTGCCCGTATTATAATTAACTAAAATGCCGGCAGTATATGCATTTTTAATACTCTCCTTACTCTTGATGGCATTTCTGTCATCTTCTCTAAAATTATGCTGGTCATTATCTACCCGTGAAGAAACAAAATCAGGAGAATAAAATAAGGTAGCCGATACAGCGCCTTTTTTATTTCCTTTAGCCATGCTGTTCATGCTTTTATTATTCATTGCTTTTTCTTCTGTTTTTATCTTGTTATGTGACAAGTGTGATTCTAAGCTTTTTTCCAAAGACACATTTGACTTTGGTACTGTAAACAAATCCATTTTTGCTTCACGTACTGCTGCAATATCTTCAACAGATTTTTTTTCTGATGAAGTAAGACTGCTATCAATTGGCGCTTTCGTATTTTTTTCAAGCTGGCGATCTTTATTTCTTCCGGCTTCGTTTTTATCAGAAGCCATTTTTTCCTCCTTTGCTATATTATCTGCCGGTTTCTTTACTGTTTCTGTTGCTGTGCCTTCTTTATTCGATTTTGCTTTTACAGAAAGCTTTGTCAATCCTGCAGATAGTTTTGCAAGGTCTGCTTGATGACTTGTTCTTTTATCTGCTATCGAATACCTTTTTTTCTCGGCGCTTCTTCGGTCATCAATTCGTTTATCAGACACAGAAATATCGTTCTTTTTATCTTTTTCCAGCGGCGAAACTGCTGCGGTCTTCTTGTCCGGCTTATTTGCTGCGCCAGCATTTGCAACTACATCTCTGGTAGCCGGTTTTACAGGTGTATCCTTTTCA
>CAXUMK010000097.1:1489-1746 GCA_964251885.1 uncultured Segetibacter sp.
CTAATTGCTTATTCTTCATTTTTGTATTCAATATATACATCGCCATACCTGCAGAAAATATAAGCAGCGCCGCGGCAACCCATTTTAATTTTGCATACCGGCGCGATATAGAAATCACTTTCTTCTTATCCAGGTTTCTGTCTATATTTTCCCAGACATTTACAGAAGGCATTTCTTCATGCGCTTCTATCGCCTTTCTGAACAAGTCATCCGTATTGTGTAGATTTTCACCCATGCTCAATTGTAGTTTATTTTTG
>CAXUMK010000097.1:1756-18556 GCA_964251885.1 uncultured Segetibacter sp.
TGTGTAGATTTTCATCCATTTAATTGTAATTTAATTTTGAAGATTGCAGACTTTCATTCACGGCTTTTTGTAGTAAAGCTCTTGCATCCGAAAGGTTAGATTTAGAAGTTCCTTCAGATATTCTCAACAGCTCTGCTATTTCCCTGTGTTTCATTCCTTCAAACACATATAAGTTAAAGGTCAGCCTGCAGGCAGGAGGTAATTGCTGCACCATTTTCAGCAGTTCTTTTGTGCCGATTTTGCCAATAATATCTTCATTTACGGCATAATTGGCGGTAGCGGTATCTATATCAACAACAGGGCGAAGGTTGCCTTTGGATCTGTATTTCTGCAAGGCGCAATTTACCATTATCTTTCTCATCCATCCCTCAAAAGGGCCTGCAAACCGGTATTGATGCATAAACTCAAAAACCTTCATAAATCCCTCCTGCAAAATCTCCTCTGCCTCTTCCCGGCTTTTAGAATACCGAAGACACACCACAAACATCTTTTGCATGTATAAATTATACAACCGGCTTTGCGATTGCCGGTCTCCTTTTATGCAGGCTTCTATAAGTTGCTCAGTTTGTCTGTGTATTTTGGGTTCTTCTGACATTGATGCTGTAAAGTAAAGAAGGGTTGGGTTTGAAAATTTACAGGAAAACTTTTTATTGATTTGAAGATTGTAAAAAATCAGCTTTATTTAACAAAAGGATGTTCAAATGGCTCTTTCAAAAAATGAATGGAAGAGTTTTTTGTTAACAGCTAATATCGCTGATGGATCAGCCGTTGCGACGCTCCGTTCATCTATATTTCGTTATGTGGCTTCAGTCTTCATTTTTATCATCTTTCTGTTCTCACAACAATACCAAAGAAGAAACAGGGTAAATCACTTTTTCATGCATTTTGCTTTTGTTGCAGTGATGTAAAAAACGACCGGAAGGGTTGGGTAAGATGCAAACTTTTTTTATACTAAAAGCCGTATAAAGATGTGCAATACATTTTATGAGCCTGACAGTATTGCTGCTATTTTTCTTCGTTATGTCCATCACTTGTACTTGCATAGCTTTATTGGGCTTTTTTTGAAAAGCATACTGTACCAGCAATATCAGTATTCAGAAAGTGATTGTATAAATTTGTCTTGGCAGCATAAGCAATGCGTTACAGATACCGGCATAAAAACCTTATTACCTTAGTAACGGGTAGAAAAGAGAAAGAAAAAACCTTATTACCTTATCATTAAGCCATGAACAAAATATCACATCTTTATACTCATTTGTTTTCATAAAGCACTATTAGAAGCCTCTAAAATGGGAGATAAGGTAATAAGGTTTGTTATTTTGGGCAGAAATGTTGTGTTACTAAGGTAATAAGGTTATATGTTGTCATACTGCACACGGGATAAGATTGCAGTAAACTAGACAAGTAGGGCATTGCTTAATAATAAACAGAAGTACAATCCATCATGCAGATTAAGTCGCTCGTCATTGCGAGATAAGAAGCAATCCCGTTTGTGTTTGAACAGGCCTGCTATTAGTGGGATTGCTTCGTCGTTCCTCCTTATAATGACATCCACTCTAACCCTTTGAAAAACAAGAAGTAACGTATGGATGTCATTCAGCTTTTTTTCTTTTTTAGCTCTGAAAAAGTCGTTACTCGCAATGACGGCTATCTTTTGCCGAAGAAAGTACCTTCAGAGGAAGTGTGCGACGCAACGATGACTCATAGTAGTAATGCAGCCGGCTCCAAAAAAATCACCGCACATTTTTATGCCGCATGAAGTATAACGAGGTTATATATTGTTCTCAAATTCTATAATTCGCAATGCACTACTTGCTGCGTTAGCAGGAAACTTATAAAGCGGGAAGTATACTTGAAATATTTACAGCAAAACACTTTATTTTTGAAACAGCCATTGAATTTCTATAAGCTATTTAAATACATTTTAATTCACCCATAAGGTGTAAACTTTTAAATAAAAAAATGAAAAATTGCTTGTCTCACCAAACAGTATTAATGCTTCTGTTCGCCATTTTCGCAACTGGTTTATCTGCCCAGAAAAACCTGATCATACCGATAGAAACCCGGCACAATGCGATCGCATTGCAGGTAGGTGAAGACCTGCGGGTAGCAACCGTTTACTTAGGCACCAAACTCAAAGATACAAGCGAGTACAGGCTTGTTCACCGCATGTACAGGAGGGGAGAAGATTACTCCGGTATCTTAAATTCGGCTTATACGCCTGCAGGTTCACGCAACCTCGTAGAGCCTGCAATTGAGGTAACTCATGCAAACGGAAATACCTCTCTCGATTTGCAGTATGTAAGTCATACAACCACCAAAACAGATGATAATGTTTCTGTAACTACCGTTATGCTCAAAGACCCTGCGTATGCACTTGAAGTATCGCTTTTTTACAAAGTGTATTATAACCAGGACGTAGTGGAGCAGTGGAGTACTATCAGCAACAAAGAAAAGGGGAGTGTGACTTTACAAAAATATGCATCCGCCAACTTGTACATGACTGCTCAGAATTATTGGCTCAAGCAATATCATGGTGACTGGGCAAAAGAAATGCAGCCTGAAGTAACACGCCTTACTGCGGGCATAAAGGTGCTTGACTCGAAGCTGGGAACAAGAGCCCATTTGTATCAGCCGCCTTCTTTTATGGTCTCTCTCGATAAAGAGGCGACCGAAGATGAAGGGAGTGTTTTGCTTGGATCATTGGAATGGTCGGGAAATTTTAAAATAGACCTTGAAGTAGATCCGCTGAATAACCTGCGGTTGATAGCAGGTATCAATCCTTTTGCATCTGAATATGCCTTGAAGCCTGACCAGCAGTTTGAAACGCCTGCTTTCATGTTTACTTTTTCTGACAAAGGCATCGGGGAGGCCAGCAGAAGGTTGCATCGCTGGGCAAGAAATTATAAAATTTATAACGGCAACACAAATCGTATGACTTTGCTGAATAACTGGGAGTCTACTTTTTTTGATTTCAATGAAACTATATTGTCTGATTTATTTAAAGACACGAAAAAGTTAGGCGTTGATTTGTTTTTATTAGACGACGGATGGTTTGGAAACAAATATCCGCGAAACGATGACAAAGCAGGTTTAGGCGACTGGCAGGAAAATGTAAAAAAGCTGCCGCATGGCATTGGCTATCTCGTAAAGGAAGCAGAAAATAACGGCGTAAAATTCGGCATCTGGGTAGAGCCTGAGATGGTAAATCCAAAGAGTGACCTGTACTTCAAACATCCCGAGTGGGTGATTAAACAGCCAAACAGGGAGGAGCATTTATACCGTAATCAATTAGTGCTCGACCTCAGCAATCCAAAAGTGCAGGATTTTGTATTCGGCATTTTAGATAACCTGTTCACCAAAAATCCTGGTCTGGCTTTTATAAAATGGGACTGCAATGCAGTTATTTACAACGCTTATTCATATTTTCTCGACAAGCAATCGCAGTTATATGTTGACTATGTAAAAGGATTATACAAAGTGTTGGACAGGTTGCGTGGCAAGTATCCAAAGGTAGAGATGATGTTGTGCTCAGGTGGCGGTGGCCGTGTAGATTATGGCGCTTTAAAATACTTCAATGAGTTTTGGCTGAGTGATAACACAGACCCTCTCGAACGCATTTTTATGCAGTATGAGTATTCTAATTTTTTCCCGGCAATTGCACATTGCAATCATGTAACGGACTGGGGCAAGCAACCCTTAAAGTACCGTACCGATGTAGCCATGATGGGTAAGCTTGGTTTTGATATTGTTATCAGCAAATTAAATCCGGTGGATTTGCAGTTTAGCCAGCAGGCAGTGAAAACGTATGATTCCATCAAAGACATAGTATGGCACGGTGATCTGTTCAGGTTGGCAGACCCTAGAGAAAACCAGTATGCTTCTTTAATGTATGTGAATGAGGCGCAAAACAAAGCGGTCATGTTCAGCTATTTTACACAAAGCCGCTGGGGCAATGGTACGCTGTCGCCGATAAAATTGAAAGGATTAAATGCTGATAAAAAATATACAGTAAAAGAGATCAATGTTTACCCAGGCGCAAGATCACCCTTGCCTGCTGATGCAAAATATTCAGGAGATTACCTGATGACGGTAGGTTTTAACCCCGCCGTAAATGCAAATCGTACAAGTGTTATTATAGAAATAACAGAAGCTAAGTAATCATGTTAACAACAGATATTTTCTTATTAACAGAGCAAACATTAGGATAACTGGGATAGGGATATTATTTTAACGCTTCAATAAGGCAGTATTATGACTTACGTTAAAAATAATATACTATCTCTGATTATTATCTTAGCTTTTATTGTTTTCTTTTTCATGTTTTTTAAAGGCTGTTTCCAGGCAAAATCTGACATACCTCCGCAGATAGTGACTATTAAAAGAGATACGCAATACATTCAGCAGCCTCCGGTTACTATTCCCCAATACCAGCCTATAATTGTTAAGACTGAAGCGGCACCGCCATCGGCTATTCCGCAAATGTATCAGCAGCCGACTACTGATCTCAAAGAACTGACACAGCAGATAAAAGATCTGGCTGCGCAGTTTTATGCGATCAATCATTACAGAGACAGTATTCAGCTTAAAGACAGCATCGGTAACAGGGTAGGCGTTGTAAGTTTAGATGATGCAGTAAGCGAAAACAAGATACTTTCCCGCAATCCAAGTTATGTTTTGCGCTTACCGGTCATTACCAACACCATTACTATAGATCATCCGTATCAGCCCAAAAACCAGGTGTATATCGGCGGAGGTATTACCGGCTCAAGAGAAAGCCTGATACAGCAGTTTGAGGCCGGACTTCTTCTAAAGAACAAACAGGATCAGATGTATGGAATAAAGGCCGGAATCGATGTAAAAGGCAACGTCATTTATGGGCTTCAGTCTTACTGGAAAATAAAGTTTCATAAATAAAATTTGTAACTGTTGAAGACATTCGGTTTTATGAATTCGTTTCGTAAAGTTTATACTTGAAAGAATTGATTTCTCTTTTACTACACTGTCTGCAAATACAAACTCGATGTCGCTTCGTCAAGAGCATTGTTTTTCTGCTGTCACATTTTTTATTGCCACTATTGCAAACTCAAAATATAGTTTATATCTTACCCCGAATAGTAGCAAAGGCATTAATTGAGAAGTTCAATTAAATTTTTCTTTGCCTATTGCAATTTCCAAAAACATGTTTTACGTTTACAATCAGTCGCTTAATAAAATTTGTTTCTCAAAACATTTAATAAGCGTTTTTATCTTCAACCACTCATAAAAATATTCAATTGAAACAGTGTATACCTAAGCTTTTTCTAAGCTTATAACTTGGTTTTGTGTGATATATCCTGTTTATACAATTTGATTTATACAAAGTCTTCAAATGATTCGTACTGCACTTGAATTTATTAAAAAAGAACTCGAAGCTTATATAGTGGAAAGAGAGCAGGATGCTGCCAATTATAGTACAGGTAATGTGGTAGATCTTAAATCTATCATGCTTCCCAATGGCAATGTAAACTATACAGATACCACACATATTACAATGATGATTGCAGGAATAGATGAGCAGCGTCGCGAAGGAAAGAGACCCTACTTTGTTCCTACCGATGACAAGCAGTATTTGCGTCTCAATCCACCCGTTGAACTCGATTTGTTTATACTGTTTGCAGCACATAATTCTACTTACGAAACCGCTTTACGCGACTTATCTGATGTAATAGGTTTCTTTCAGGCTAACGTGGTATTTGATGAGAAAAAATATCCAGCGCTTAATGCGGCTGCAACAGCACCGGATACAAAACCATGGCAGCTAATTGACCGGCTGACCTTCAGGCTTCATTCTCTTTCGTTTGAGCAGCAAAATAATTTGTGGGGCATGATAGGAAGTAAATATTTGCCAAACGTAGTGTATAAAATGAACATGCTCACTGTATTTGATACAAGGGGTAAAGAAAAGGTAGGGGCTGTAACTGACTTAAACTTTAATGAAAACTAATGAGCGGATTAGAAGTTAAATATGCTGAATTATTTAGCCTGTCTGTTGAACAACCTTTCTATCAGAATAACATTTGTTATAGATATACTGTAGAGCCTGATCTGGATTTTACTATAGTTCCTTCGCCGGAATGCGCAGAAGTGATGCAAAGACTGGATTTGATCTTTAGACCAATGGACAGAAACGGAGGATTTACAATTTTCGGCAGAACACTTGGAAAAAATGGTTTGGGAAATGATTTGATCAGGTTTCCAGCAAAAGGAGATGATAAACTTACGTTCCTCGTTGGTTTACAAAATCCTGAAGTGCTTGCCAATAATGACTTACCTGTTCAGCTAACAAAAGATGTGATGTATTATTTCAGTAATAACATAACTGATGCTGCATCGCCCCGCGACGACCTTCATTTGACACAAGATGAAGCAGGTGTAAAATGGCCTGATGATTCTATAAAAATGGTTTCAGACACATACAGATATAAATATGCTGCTGAAGTGGTTGCCGGTACAGTTAAAGTAAAGCATCTTTTAAGCGGAGCGTTTGTAACACCCAAATTTGTAATCAATGATGCCGGTAAATCAGACCTGTTGTTTGATCTCTTTTCAGTGCCATCAGGAAAATGTCAGTTGCTTATAAATAATGTTGTTATAGAAGAATTTTATTACCTGGGAAAAACGAACGGACAGCCTGTGTTTGCAGTGATTGAACTTATTCTTTCATCAACGACAGCTTCCAATTACAGAATGATCGAACCCGATGGATCGCTCACACCGCAAAGGCCGTATTACAAAATAGTCTTTATAAACCGGAAAACAATTTGGCGGTATTCATTTCAGTTACAGACCAACAGTCCCTTATATCTTGAAATCGCTGCCTTAACACCTGTTCAAAAAGCAGATTTTTTAAACACGATAAATATTGTAAGCAATGATACCAGCATCGTCTTTCATCAGAGCCTCGCAACCGATACAGCCTTTGAGTTTGTATCATCAACTGCGCTGGCACTGCACGAAAAGCCTGTCTCTTCCTCCGTAAGCAACAACCCGCTTAGCCTGAAGCTTAAAAAGTATATAGGCGATGTGGCAAAAGAAGCTGCAGTTAAAAACGATCTCCCGTATCCATCCAGTGGCACGCTCAACGCCACCGGTTTTCCGACCATTTATTCCGACATCTTTCTAACACTTTAATCATATATAAAATGCCTGTTTTAAAATTGTCCACCCCGGGTGTGTATGTGCAGGAAATACCTTCTTTGCCGCCATCTGTTGCCGAAGTGGAAACCGCGATACCTGCTTTTGTTGGTTATACTGAAAAAGCCGACCGCTTTGCCGTAGGCGATCTCAAAATGGTTCCCAATAAAATAAACAGCCTCAGCGAATACATTACCTTTTATGGGGGAGCGGCCGTCGAAACGAATGATAGTATATTGGTTACTTTAAAAAATCTCGGCAGCGGCCAGTACGATGTATCTTTTAGCCTTGATGCCACAAAATTGTCTAAAAACAACCTCTATTATTCCATTCAGCATTTTTACGACAATGGCGGCGGTACTGCTTACATAGTCTCTGTAGATACTTATGCACATGCAGTAGGCGCTGTATCAAAAGATGATCTTAAAGCCGGTCTGGCTACCGTCTATAATGTAGATGAAGTAACTATTCTAAGCATACCCGAAGCAGCTAAAACAGATGCAGGAGGTTATAAGGAAGTAGTGCAGGCCATGATAGCGCAGGCTGCTGACTTAAAAGACCGTTTCGCGCTGGTTGACCCTTTTAAAGTCACTCCTAAAAATTCGGCTGATCCTAATGGCGATATTGATACAGATGTAGCAACCGTTCGCGATGCCACAATGGGTGTTGACGAAAATAAGTTCGCTGCTGCCTACTATCCAAATCTGGTTACTTCTTATAACTACAGATTTAATGCAGACACTGAACCAAAGAATAATATTGATTTGCTTAAAATTGATGCATATATATGGGCAGGAACGGGAGTGGATCCTTCTCCGACAGCAGCAGGCACTGTTATCGGAACGCTTAAAGGCTCGGTCATTTACAACAAAATTGATTCTGAAATCAAAAAGCAATATGTAGTACTGCCGCCGTCTCCTGCTATTGCCGGTTTGTATACCCGTGTTGATCTAAACAAGGGTGTTTGGAAAGCGCCTGCCAACGAAGTTTTATTAGCTGTTATTGGCCCCGATCTTTCTATATCAAGCAGAGAACAGGAAGGCCTCAATGTAGACACCACTGCAGGTAAATCTATCAATGTAATACGCACTTTTCCCGGTTATGGCACTTTGGTGTGGGGCGCAAGAACGCTTAATGGCAACGACAACGAATGGAAATACATAAGTGTTCGCCGCTTCTTCAACATGGTAGAAGAGTCGATAAAAAAATCGAGTCAATGGGCGGTTTTTGAACCCAATACAGCAGGTACGTGGGTTAAAATTCAGGCAATGATTGAGAATTACCTGTACCTGAAGTGGCGCGAAGGAGCCCTTGCAGGCGTAAAGCCCGAACAGGCATATTATGTAAACGTCGGTTTAGGCACCACTATGACTTCCCTCGATATTTTGGAAGGCCGTTTAAATATTGAAATCGGTATGGCAGTGGCCCGTCCGGCTGAGTTTATCATTTTAAAATTTACTCAGTTACTCCAGCAATCTTAAAACCCTGACGAAATTTTTTAGGATACCGGCAGCAGTTTTTATAGCAGCATCGTTGCGTCGCATTTCGTTCAACGGCACATCATGTAGCAGCTTCAGCTTTCAATGCAAAAAGGTATTATTCTTCCAAAAGGTTCTTATTTAAAAACAGGAATACATTCAGCAATTTTTTAAACAGAAATAATCAATGGCAACATATCCTCTAACTACTTTCCATTATAAAGTATCGTGGAATAACCAGGACATAGGATTTTCAGATGTTTCAGGTCTCACCCAGGAAATCCAGGTTATAGAATACCGCGATGGTTTAATGTCGGGCACAACTGTAGCCTTAAAAAGACCGGGACTTAAAAAAGTAAATAACATTACTTTAAAACGGGGCATTGTAGAAAAAAACAATGACCTTTTTAACTGGTTTAATAACAATGGCTCGCCAAACGTAGAACGGCGCGACATTACTATCAGCCTGCTAAACGATGAAGGAAGCCCGGTAATGTTTTGGGCCATTACACAGGCATGGCCCGTAAAATGTGAAGGCCCCGGGCTAAAGGCTACGGGAAATGAAATAGCTATAGAATCAATTGAACTGGCACACGAGGGACTGTCTGTAAAAATGACCTAACTCTCGGCTATTGACTCTAACGCATGTTTCTAACAAACAAATGGTAACGAATGAATTATTATCCTCCTGCAGCATTTCATTTTAAAGTAGAATTTACCGGTGTTGATGGTATGGATGCTGATACCGAACAACGTTTCCAGGAAGTTACAGGACTTTCATTTGAAGTTGAAACGGAAGATTTTAAAGAAGGAGGAGAAAACAGGTTTTCATACAAGCTGCCCAAAAGAATACGCTACCCAAACCTGGTACTTAAAAGGGGACTTTTAAAGGGTACCGCATTGCTTAAATGGTTTAAGTCGGCTATCAGCACTTATTTCACGGTAGCGGTGTACGATTTTAAACCGGCAGATATTATGATAACCTTGCTTGACGAGTCAGGTGAACCGGTTGCAATATGGAATGTTGTGCAGGCTTATCCGCTCAAGTGGTCTGTATCAGACTTTAGATCAACCGATAATTCTGTTGTGGTAGAAACAATTGAAATGGCTTACCAGTATTTTGAACGAAAAATGTAAAACAATGCCGGTACAAATAAACGAAGTAATCATCCGGGCCGTAGTAGATTCTGAAGGATCAACCGGGCAAGTGGCAGAAACAGCACATGCACAAACCGGCAACAGCTACCCCGAAGCCGAAATAGCTGAAAGAGTAATGGAAATTCTGAAAGAAAAAAAGGAAAGATAATGGATACGCAGAGCGCAATAAAACTGCCTTTTAACCTTAAGATCATCCCCATGAATAAGGATGGCATTCCTATGGGGCTGCCTTTCCTTGCCATGTTTAATCCGGAAAATATAACAATACGCGAAGACCTGCAATGGAACCAGACGATACCGGCAGGCAGTGAAGGAACAGATCCCGGCTACGTTAAAACAAAACCACGAACATTTACCCTCGAGCTAACATTAGATGGAACGGGTGTAAATACGAATGGTGCAAAAATTCCGGTTACAGCTCAGGTGCTACTCTTTAGATCAGCTACAACGCATATTGCCGGCGTTCTTCACCGTCCGCCTTACCTGCTGGTGCAGTACGGGTTGTTTATTATGAATTGTATCATCAATTCATCGAGTGTTACCTATAATATGTTCGACATGTTTGGGCTGCCTATAAGAGCTAAGATTACTGCCACCTTTACCGAGCGGATAGTTAGCGGACTGAGCGATGTATTGAACATGCTTTCATCTCCCGACCTTACCCATAAAGTGGGTGTGAAGGAAGGCGACCTGTTGCCTTTGCTTACTTACCAGGTTTACAATAATCAAAACTATTATCTGCAGGTAGCTAAGGCAAATAAGTTGAAGAATTTCAGGAAGCTGAAGGCAGGAACAACGCTTGTTTTTCCGCCCATTGCTTCAGAATAATAAGTGCTGTACAGAGGGGTTAGCATACAATGGTAAAAGCCGCACAATGGTTTGCCGATGAACGAAATGCGACGCAACGATGATGCTGTGGAAAACAAATGCCGGTATTAAAAAAAAGAAGAAATGAAGGGATTCATTCATAAAATAAGCAGGTCATAATGCTTGATATGTCACCTCCGGGAACACAGCCTGCTACCGATGTAGTCACCTGCAAGGTTTTTATAAACGGTACCGTATTAGGCAGCGATGTAGCGCTTATGCAGTTGACCGTAAATAAAACTTTCAACAAAGTAGCAATGGCTAAAGTTGTATTTACAGAT
The DNA here is from genome assembly GCA_964251885.1 of uncultured Segetibacter sp. GTDB lineage: Bacteria > Bacteroidota > Bacteroidia > Chitinophagales > Chitinophagaceae > Segetibacter. The sequence goes on from CAXUMK010000097.1 coordinate 12,717, forward strand.
GGATCTGCCAGTGACCGTGATTTTGGATTGAGCAACGACGACAGGTTTAAACCAGGCAATGAAATTAAAATTCAGTTGGGCTATCACGGAAATCTTGATACGGTTTATATAGGAATGATCGTTAAACACGCGATCAAAATAAGACAGCACGGTTCTTCGCTGCTGACAATTGAAGCGAAAGACAAAGCAATAAAGCTGACGGCAAGCCGTAAAAGCGCTTATTATATTGAAAAAACAGACAAGGATGCAATAACAGAATTAGCCGCTGAATTGCAACCCGATATAGAAGCTACCAACGTTACTCATGCACAGCTTGTGCAGTTTGATGCTACCGATTGGGATTTTATAGCTGTACGTGCAGAAGCCAACGGCATGCTGGTATTGACCGACGATGGTAAACTGGTCATAAAAAAGCCTTCAACCGGCGGTGTTCCTGTAATGACTGCTACTTATGGAAGCAACATACTGGAATTTGAAGCAGAAATGGATGCACGCAGGCAGATAGCTGAAGTAAAAGGGCAATCGTGGGATTATACGCAGCAGGAGTCAGAAGTATCAGATGACGGCGCTGCTGTTTTTACTGAAAACGGCAACCTGTCATCCGGTGATTTGAGTACTGTGTTAGACGCACACATCAATTTGAATCACGCCGGTCATTTAACACAGCAGCAATTGCAGGATTGGGCAGATGCGTACGCCCTGCGAAACCAACTGTCAAAAGCAACAGGGAGGGTACGTGTGGAAGGCAACGCCGTTGTAAAACCGGGAACCATGATTACACTTGCCGGAGTAGGCGACCGTTTTAACGGAAATGTATTCGTAACCGGTATACAGCACCACTTCGACGGAGCATGGATGAGTGACATACAGTTTGGCTGGCAGGATGAATGGTTTTATAAAAAGGAAGATGTAATGAACAAGGCAGCGTCGGGCATCGTGCCCGGAATAAATGGCCTGCAGATAGGAATTGTAAATGATCTTGATGATACCGAGGGAGGTGGACAGTACAGGCTAAAGGTTAAAATACCCAGCTTCACAGGCGATGAAGGTATCTGGGCCAGGGTGGCGACACTTGATGCAGGAGCAAACCGGGGAGTGTATTTTAGACCAGAGGTGGGAGATGAGGTAGTACTTGGTTTTTTGAGTGATGATCCCAGCCAGGCTATAGTACTTGGATGCCTGCACAGCAAAGACTCGAAGCAATCGCCTCTTCCCGAGCAGAGCGGAACATTGCAGTCAGGTTTTGTGACAAAAGAAGGTATTAAGCTGGTTTTCGACGATACCAATAAGCGAATGACAATGAAGGTGCCAACAGCATCGGGCGAAAAATCGATCGTTCTTAATTCAGATGCAGGAGCGCTTGAAATAACAGATGAAAATAATAACAGTTTTAAAATGGATGCCCAGGGTATCACTATTCAGTCAACAGGAATTGTGACTATAAAAGGTAGCCAGGTGCTGGTTAATTAAAACAATAAAGTAAAGCAAACAACTGATTCGATCATGCCACCCGCTGCCCGTATAAGTGATAATCATATCTGCCCTATGCTTAATCCCAATGGAAGTCCGCACACAGGTGGGCCGGTTATGCCGCCCGGGGCGCCAACTGTTATTATTGGTGGACAGCCGGCAGCTACCGTAGGAAATATGTGTACCTGTGCCGGTCCGCCAGATAGTATCATTGCGGGCTCTGCTACCGTAAAATTTGGCGGCATGCCTGCAGCGCGGATGGGTGATTCAACAGCGCATGGAGGAACGATAGCCGCAGGCTTTCCAACAGTTATTATTGGCGGATGATAGTGGTAAGTTATGTATAAAATTTTGGGGGGAACCAGCAATGGAAAATGTTTCAGCATTGTTGTGTCAATCACTTGTACTTTAAGTTTCCTTATTCAGCTTTTTACAACTTGTTTTATAAATAATAAAAAGATAAACGGCAGATTCTAAAATAACAATTATGGATATCGTTGACAGGTCGTTTCTGGGTACAGGCTGGAGCTTTCCGCCAACATTTCGCCGTGAATTTTACGGAGTAGAAATGCTGATAGAGGAAGAGGATGTGAAAAGCAGCATCGGTATTATTTTATCAACCGTTACCGGTGAACGGGTTATGCTTCCCACTTTTGGCTGCAATCTTCAGCCTCATGTTTTTGATCCGATGAATCCTCCGAATATAGCGATGATAGAAAAAATTGTATCAGAAGCGCTCGCCTACAATGAACCGCGGATCATCGTTCAAAGCCTTGTTTCAACCCCTAACCCCGATGCAGGTTTGTTAGAAATAAACATAGAGTACAGTATTATAACAACCAATACCAGATATAACTATGTATTTCCTTTTTACATAAATGAAGCTACAAACATTAGTACGTGAGTAAGGAGTAAGGAGTAAGGAGTAAGGAGTAAGGAGTAGGGGGTAAGGAGTAGGATATAGGATGTAGGAAAACTCAGAACTCACAACTGACAACTGACAACTGACAACTGACAACTCACCATTGCAATTCACCACTCACAAAAATAATAGCTTAAAAAAGTTCCGGGACTAAGAAAGTCCACAAAATTTTTCTTCAATGGACAATTGTCAATGTAATAATGAAATAGCACGTGATGGTTCAGGCCAGTCAGCCCGCTATTTAAAAACACTCGATCCCTCTTATGCTCCCATTGATGACAGGAGTATAGAAGATTTGCTTGTATTTGCCAAACGGTATGCTGCCCAGATAAGATTTTATGACGTACCTGAAAGCAAAATTGATGATCCAACTCCACCTTCAAAAGTAAGCTGGAGAGAATTTTTCAGACGCGATATGGCTGTAATAGCTGCATCGATCTCAATTGTTGATCTTGATAAAATAAAAGAAGATTACGACGAAATACGGGCCCAGGTAGACCTTCACCCCGCTACAGAAATTTTTGGTGCATTGTTTAACCCCATCCTCGGCATGGCGGCAAGAATAGATCGCTGGTATTCCGTAGCTATTCCCGAAAATCCGTTGCGGCAAGACCTTGATCTAGGCATTAATTCCTTACTGCGTGAGCAGATGAAAAAAATGATTGCTTACGAAGAAGGTTTTAAATATGTTGATCCTAAAAAGACATTACATCTTGACTTCACTGTTATTGAAAACGATGCGCTTTGGGGAGTGAATGATAAAGTTGATCCTGATTATTCTATTTACGAAGGAGTAGATCCTGAGGATAAAATAAAATCAGGAGCATTATTTATTGATGATATTTTCCATGCTTTTTTTGGCTTTATGAGCGACCTTGTTGAAAAGTCAGACAGTTACTTTCAGTTTGCGCTGGAGCAATATCCCGGGCATCAGCCACACATGGCTCTGTTTATCACTTTTCTCCAAATCTTCCGGTTAGCGCAGGATCAGATGAACGGCCTTACAGAAAAGATGCTTGATTTTTATTATCGTGATGTATTGCATTTAGCAGAAAAACCTTCTGTGCCCGACAGGGTACATATTGTATTTGAACTGGCTAAAGATGTGGCTGAATATGACCTTGAGCAAGGGACAGCTTTAAAAGCGGGTAAAGATGCGGCCGGTAAAGAGCAAATCTATACAACTGAAAACGACATTGTCATTAACCAGGCAAAAGTAAAGGAGCTAAAAACGATCTATATTGAAAAACTGCCTTTAGACGCAGATGAAAATAACAAGACAATACATACTATTTATGCACGTCCCATCGCAAATTCTCTTGACGGATTTGGTGCAAAATTTACTGACCCTAATCCTAAATGGCATACGCTGGGACAAGGTTCAGTAAATGCAGACAGTTCAAATAATCCATGCACTATCATTACACAAAACAATGATCTTGCAAACAGGATAGATACAGCGCAAACAGGTTTTGCATTTGCCTCCCCTCAACTGCTGCTGCAAGGCGGAAAGCGGCTGATAGGCATACAGATAAATGGTTCTCAGGTATTGCTGCAGTCGGCATTGAAGTCAGCCCAAAATAACACTAGCTTTTTTGAAATATGGTTAACAGGTGAAAAAGGATGGCTCAAAATTGATAAGGTAATGACGGATGCTGAAAAGGCAGGTATGCAAAAATACCTGCCTACCGGTCTTTTTAATCCTGATGACATTCAGGTAGAAAGTTCGTATTATATCAATCAGGAGCTAGAAACGCTGAATGTTTACCTGCCTGTTGCGGAAGTGCCTGTAATAGCCTATAACAACAAGCTGCATCCTGGTTATAATTTTGAAACCATCTATCCTGTAATGATGATAATGCTTAATTCAGAAATTGATTTAAGCGCATCCGATTATGAACAATTAAGCATTACAGGTTTATCATTAAGCATAAAAGTGGGCTCTATTACGCCTGCATCCAATTCGCCTTCTTTTACATACAATGCTGATGGATTAAAAACCCTTATTCTTCAAAATGACTTAGGACTTGTTCCTTCAAACAAGCCTTTTGACCCTTTTACTGCCTATCCAAATAAGGGCAAATCTTTTTATGTAGGAAGCAACGAAGTATTTAATAAGCCATTAGGCAAACTGGCAGTAAATATAAAAAGAACGCAAGGAAGAGGTTTTCAATTTGGTTTTATAAATGAAGCTGCTACGGTTCCCTTGCCTCCCCTCGATTATTCAATTAGTGTTTTGCACGATCGCGGCTGGGATGATCTGACAACACCGGCTGGCGTAGACTTTTACCAGGAAGACACCGGAAAGAATATACTCTTCCATAAGAAGGGCATAAATCCCAATGGAGCACCAACTGTTGAAGCGCTGACACTTTTTCGTAAGCCTATTGTGTATAATACGCAATGGCAATCGAATACCGAAAAGGGTTTTTTACGCATCACCAATTTAATACCCGTCTCAGGAGACGATTTTTTTCAAGCGAGCCGCAACCAGGCTCCTGTTTTTGAAATAAAAGAAGTATCTCTAAGCTATGAATCTGATTTAACTGCTTTGGAAGCCGGCATTGATCAGTTCTTTCATATTTATCCTTTTGGTCCTGTTGAGATCTATTTTGGACAGCAGCAAAACCAGGGTGGAAGTACGATACCTGGTTATGGAAGCAATTTGCCCAAGCCAAAATCTGCAGCTTCTGCTTTAGCCGCACAACAGGAAAGCTTATTGGTTAACGCACGAAATCATCTGCTTCCGCAGTTTACTTTTTTAAGTCCTTATAGCCAGTATGCCAATGAAACAATGGTTAATAATCCGCCCGTTACATTATCTAGCGACCAGTCTTTTTCCATCTCAAACCAAACCCTGCCCGATGCCGGAGTAGTGGTGAGTAAGAAGCAAAATATCGCCGCACGGCTAACGCAGCAACTCAGTGATTCAAATAATACAACGGCAGTTTCGGCTAATCAATATTCTAACCTAATACAGGAAGAGGGAATGCTTTTTATCGGCATTGAAAAACTAAACCCGCTTCAAACAATTTCGCTGTTGTTTCAATTTGCAGAAGGAAGCGCTGAAGATGAAGACGACGATCCGCCCGTTATTAACTGGTCTTATTTAACCTATAATGAATGGAGGCCTTTGAAAGGTGAAAACTTGGTATCCGACGGCACTTACGGCTTTCAGACTACAGGCATTGTAAAAATTGATGTTCCCGAAGATGCAAACGACCACAATACGATTATAACAGACGGCTTGCATTGGTTTTGCGCGAGTGTTACCAGTAATTCAAACCGCATTCCCCAGTTGGTTGATGTGGTAACGCAGGCAGTTGTTGCGCAGTTTACAGATCAAAACAACGACCAGTCACATTTTGATAAGGCTCTGCCTGCAGGAAGCATCAGTAAAATGGCTGTTACCGTTGCGGCAGTAAGTAAAGTAAGTCAGCCATTTGCT
>CAXUMK010000098.1:0-7546 GCA_964251885.1 uncultured Segetibacter sp.
CTGACGGTCGTCAACACCATTCAAACAGATACTCTTTCTGCAGCGGCAATGCAGAACAATTATGACGTGCAGTTCTTTCCCGAGGGCGGCGACCTGGTAAATGGAATGAAAAGTAAAGTTGCTTTTCGTGTAACAGATAATTCAGGTAAAGGAATTGATTTTAATGGAGCAATTGCAGATGAAAAGAATGACACACTACTTCACTTCCGCCCGGCAAAGTTTGGCATTGGAAGTTTCGTTTTTACTCCTCAAAATAATAAGCAATACAAGGCCTTTATTACAACTTCAGATGGAAAAACTGTTGCACAAAGTCTTCCAAATGCGCTTAAAGCCGGCTATGTAATGAACGTGTCGGATATGGAGAACGGTCGGTTAAAAATTACTGTTCAAACAAACACGGGTACTAATTTTATTTACCTTTTTATTCATACACAACAACAGGCCAAGGTTGCGCAGATGATCAATTTTACAAACGGAAGTGCGGAGTTGGAAATTGATAAAAGCAAGTTAGGCGAAGGTATTTCGCATATTACTGTATTCGATAAAAGCAATGAGCCGGTATGTGAAAGGCTTTATTTCAAACATCCCCGGCAGCAGCTTGTGATTGATACTAAAACCGACGTTACAGAATATCTGCCCCGTAAAAAAGTAACCATTGATATTGAATCAAAAGATGAAGGCAATAATCCGCAAAGTGCGGATATGTCAATGTCTGTATTTTTAACCGATTCTTTGCCTTACAGTTATAAAGACATTTACAGCTACCTCTGGATGTCGTCGGACCTAAAAGGAAAGGTGGAGTCTCCTGAATATTATTTTAGCAATGACAACGCAGAAGTAAATGAAGCATTAGATAACCTGATGCTAACCCACGGATGGCGAAGATTTAAATGGGATGAAGTGCTGCAGCAAAAAAAGCCGGTATTCAAATTTCTTCCCGAATACGAAGGTCATATCGTTAGCGGTAAAATAGTGAACTGGGCAAACGAAGTTTCGGTTAATAATATGCTGGCTTTTCTTTCTGTTCCCGGCTCTCATTTTCAACTATACACTTCACAAAGCAGAGGTGATGGAACAGTGAATTTTAATACGAGGGACTTTTATGGTACAAGGTTAATGGCTGCAATGGTAAATGCCGATGATACAAGTTCTTACCGTGTAGACTTGTCGAATCCTTTTTCCGAGAGCTTTTCTGCAGAAAAAATTCCTGCGTTCAGTCTTGCAAAGGCAAGGTCTTCGAATCTGCTGAAGAGAAGTATAAACATGCAGGTGCAGAATGTATATGCGGGTGACCTGCTAAATGCTTTCGAAACGCCTAAAACAGATACCACCAATTTTTACGGTAAGCCCGATTCGAAGTATTTGCTTGACGATTATGTACGTTTTCCAACAATGGAAGAAGTGCTTCGCGAATATGTACGTGAAATTGATGTAAGAAAAAGGCATGGCAAATTTTACCTCATCACTCTTAAAAAAGATGAGGACGGAAATTTTGAAGTAAAAACGCCGGTAATACTTTTAGATGGCGTTCCGCAGTTTGATAACGGAAACAAAATAACGCTTTACGATCCTTTGAAAGTAAAAAAACTGGAAACAATAACTGAGACTTATTTTTTGGGCCCAGCCCGGTTTGATGGCATCGCCAGTTTTACAACATACAATGGTGATATAAATGGCTTCCAATTCGACTCGGCCTCAACAGTTGTAGACTATGATGCCTTGCAGCTAAGAAGGCAGTTTTATTCTCCTGTTTATGAAACCACAGAACAATACCGCAGCCGCCTGCCCGATTACAGGAATCTGTTATACTGGTCGCCCGATATAAAAACAGATGACAAAGGTAAAAAGGAGATCAGTTTTTATACATCCGATTTTCCCGGCCGGTACGCGGTTGTAGTGCAGGGAATTTCGCAGCAGGGAAAAGCAGGTTCAAAAGTATTTATGATAGATGTGAAGAAAAGCGCTTTAGGCACGAAGTAAACTAAGCAGCTCTTTATAGTGATGTTTTTACCTTGGCCGCCAACTGCATATCTTTGTTCGTCTCCGGTTGTGTCACTCACTTGTACTGTACATCACTCTATTCTGCTTTTTGCGATACTCTTTATTCAACTTTTCATTAAAGTTGGGGAGGATTTATACTTCTATCTTTTATGATAAAAATAAATTGATTTTATTAATTAGTTCGCCAAGCTTTTGAATTCTTGCCGGAAGATGAAAATATAAGTTATGATAATCTAAACAGGAGACTGTTCTTTGTATGTCGCTTTTCTTTTTTTTATAGTATTTCCCAGCAAGTTGATATATATCATTCAAATCTTTTGCAGGATTAGTTCTCAAAGTCATATCATCTATACTGGGATCAAAACCTAAGTTTGCTGCTATATAAGCTATTGTTAATTTTGGGTCAATTATAGAATAATGTTTGAATTCAGCTAAAAACCACGCCTCAACTTCGTATACAGCAACAATTATTTCAAAGGGAATTGGCAAGGGAACAAGTGCAGGTGGAATAAATTGTAAACCTGTTTCTAACCTTGAAAGCTCTGCTAATGTTAGAGGAAATAAGTCTCTGATGCCAATAATTTCAGAATAACCTTTCGAAGCCAAACCAGTCAGGTTTTCTAATATATCAGATTTTACTTTATTATCGTTGCCGCAGTCATAAATTAAAGCTTCATATTTTGGGGTAGCAGGGTTTGCAATGGGCTGGGGAATAAAAATTTCTTGTTTTGCCGCCTTGGTCCCTCCACGAAGTTGATAAAGGGTTATGGCAATATTTTTATCACCTGCAATCTCTTTTAATAATTTATTGATGAAAAGCTGCTCTGTTTGTCCTTCAACAAATATGGCAATTTTCTTCATTACTGAACCTGATTTTCAAAACCGGTTATATAAAATTCTGTAGAAAGAAAATCTAAGTTATTCAGTCCGGTGTATTCAAATTCATCAAAAGTTTCCTTAGAATTCCTGTAATTATAGAATAATGATTTTCCAGGTATTCTCTGTATAACCGCCCAATATTTCAAGGGTATCTTATTCATTACATACCTGTCATTTGTAGTCATTATTACCTGGACTAAAGAATCTTTTACTTTATCTATAATCAGGTCAATAAGCGCTTTTGATCGTTCAAAATCAAGTCCCTCACCTATATCATCAATTAGTATACAGGTTGACTTATTTTTTAAAAGAGAGTAGTTTAATTGGATAAGTAAAGACAATGCCCGAAACATGCCTTGAGACATTTCACTTTGATCAATAAACAAGCCTTCCTCATTTATGACCAAGCCATGAGCAGCAGAAGGAAAATATTTGAAAGAAGAGATGTTAATTGTATGAATCTTGTATGATATAGCCCGCATATCTCTAAGTACAGTATCAATAAAAACACTTCCAAATTCACGTTGCGCTAGTATAAAAACTGTTGCAACATGATCTCCTGTCTTCGTTAAATCAACATCATAATCTTCTTTAATTGCATTTATATCCGGTACATATCTATCTCTTCCTAAGGGGGAGCCGAATTTGTAAGAAGTAAGGTCTTTGCCCCATTGATAAAGGTTTTCAAAAAAGGGTTGTTGTTTAATGTCCCTTCTTGACAAGGCAAGTAACCCCTCATCTGTTTGAAAATTTAAAAAATCTTTTACTTCTTCATAAAACAGTTTATTTTCTTTTCGATTTAATTTTTCTTCTCCATCAATTGTTATCCATTCCTGTATAACCTTGCCTTCTTTAACATCAAGATAGTATTCTACTGCTTTACCATTATCGTTAAACAAAAGCTGGTAAGTACATGTACCAAAGCCCCATGTTTTAAAGTCGTTAAGTTTAAGATTTCCTGATAACAATTCAGCAACCTGTCGAATGGCATCTATTGTTCTGCTTTTTCCTGAAGCGTTTTTCCCAACAATAAGATTAATATTTTCAAGAGTAAGCCATTGATTATACTGTCCATCTAAAGGCTTTCCCTCGATGCTCCACTCATTCTCTTCATCTTTAAAACGGATATATTTAATGGCTTCTAAAATCATCACACATTTATTTAAGTACTTGAGTAAAAACTTTTCAAAGAAAAACAATCTTTAGGAAAATCTATACAAAATAAGAAAAGACATCCTGGAAAAGCAACTTCACCAAATTCTCATTGCTTTGGGGATAAATTAACTGCAGTTGTAACATAGGAAAAAAGCTAAATAATCTTTTATTAGCATTCCCAATCTCCTTTAAGAGGTTACATGCGGCACATCTTGCAAAGATATCTTACATCAAATTACTACTTCTTCAAAAGCTTGAAAGGCCAGGCAAGACCATTATACTTTACCATACGATAAGGCTGGTTTACCGCACCAAAATTTTCATAAAAGGCTTTTACTCCCGGCAGGTCGGAGCCTTCGAAATCAAGCAACATTTTTTGGGCGGCAAACTCTTTTATAACTGCATCAAGTAAAAAATGGTTGGCTTCTTTTTTTCTTCCCGCTTCTGTGGTTGTATTCATCAGGTTGTACAATCGTTTTCCATCTTTTAGCAGCAATGCTGTCGCCATCACTTCATTGGTATTGATCACTTCTCTGCAAACAAGCATGTTATGGTTTTTAGCAATGCCGCATATTGTGCTAAAATTGACGTAATCTCTTTCCTTCACGTGGGGCGTGCGGTCTCCGTAAAATTGCCTGTATAATTCAATGCATTGTGTATAGTCTTCTGTTTGCTGATAAGCCAGTTGGAACTTGCTTGCCCGCTTCAGGTTTTTGATAAGGTCATTATGGTAATTGGCTGCTATGTTTTCATAGTCACTATTCAAATTCAAAACAAGATTGACTGCTTCGTTTACTTCAAAATTCTCCGCATTGAATTCGTGCTGTGTATGATAGTTCCAGTTAACCTCGCAGAACTTATAATGCTGCTGGAGCGATTGAATGATTTCTTTATAAGGAACAATAACATCCGGTTTTGCAAAAACGCCCAACTGCTGGCAAAATGGTGGCTGATAGAGGTAAGTAATTCCGTACTTAGTTCTATGTGTAAGTGGTAAAACCCATTCATAATTTTCTCCCGTCAAGGCATTCCAGTGCTGAGCAATATTGTCTAAAAAGAAGGTGCGTGCATAGATTAACCCGTTAGGAGATGCTTCAATACACTCATCCCATTTGGGTTTATCTATTTCTTCGTTTGTATGAAATTGTATGGTTGTAGAACTTCGCATGAATAAGCATGCAATATCGGAAAATTGGAAGCGCAAGAGACCATGAGGAAATTGAAATGTTTATTGAAAAGTTTTTTAAACAAGCACAAACAATCAGGAACTACCATCTGAAGATTCAATGATCGAATTGAATTTTCAGGCTAAATTTGCGCAAAGTGTATTATTATGAAAGGGGTTAATTATGTTACAAATGCAGATAATAAAAAAGTAGCAGTTCAAATCGATTTAAAGTTACTTGAGAAATATGACGATGAAATGGAAGACCTGATTGACGGTATTATTGCCGAAGCGAGGAAAGGTGAAGAAAAAAAACCTTTACAGGAAGTAATTGAGAGCCTGGTAAAAAAAGGTAAATTAAAATGAACCGTTATTCTGTAGTAATCTCTCATACAGCTGAAAAAGAATTATTTCGCCTACCTGTCAGGATGATAGAAAAAGTTATTGCTGTTTTGAAGTCTCTTGAAGAAAACCCTCACCCGGTTGGCAGCAAAAAATTGAAAGGTTATAAAAATTTATGGCGTTGTCGTGTAGGAGATTACCGTATAATTTATGCCATTGAAGAGGTGATATTGTTAATAGATATCAGAGAAATTGGTCATAGAAAAGACGTATATGATAAGCTGTAAGTGTAGAGCTTGTTTAAAAAGAAACGTAATAATGCTGATTAAGACTATAGAGATGCAGTGTGCGACGCAACAATGCTACATTCATATTCTTCTGCCCGGCACCAAAAAAATCCTCACTTTCATTTACAACGGCACATCTTTTAATATATCCTGCACCTTTAGTTTGTTGATGTTGATGGTGAAAGAAATGGTTTTTAAAAATCTTTTTTCGGTGATGGTTGATTTGTAGTAATCCCTGTAAACTTTGCTGTAAAGGATGGGTATGTAGATATCAACCAGCGATTTGAAAAGAGGAATTTGAAAACCTGCATCATAAATAAAGCGGCCGCTTGCAGCATTGTCTTCCCAGGCTTCGGCATAGGTTCCTGCATCGGCAAATATCTTCAGGGGAATTTTGAAAGGCAAAATACTTAGCGGATTAATATTATCGGGAAGGTCAGAAGACAAGTTCAGGCTTATGAGCCAGTCGTCTGTTTTACCTACTTTGTTGCTTAACAGTTCTGTGTTTACTTTAAAAAAACCATCGCGTTCCATCATCTGCTGGCTCTGCCATCCCTGGAACTCGTTTCTGCCTATAAAATAATCGCTGTACGTGTAGTCTTCATATCCTTTGGTGCCACTCATGTTCAAAAAATACCTGTCGTTGTTAAACCTTGTAATATTGGTTTTTGGTTTTAAATAGAAAAATTTACCTGCAAAGAAACGAACAGACATTCCTGACTTTCCGTCGGGGTAATTGAAAAACTCTTTTGCAGTTAAACCTGTTCTTATAAAATCTTTTCCCTGGTCTGTTGATAAAGTGATGCTGTAAGGAAACAGGATGCGGTTATCGCTAACACCCAAAACCAGGCGGTTTATGTAGTAACGATTTTGTACGATGTCGGCTACGTCAAAAGTATCGGAAGGAGTGTAAACAGTTTTGAAATTCAAAGCTCCTTCGTTAAGTAAAAATGTTTTCCATTGAATAGTAAAACGGCGGGTTGAGAGCGGGTCTTTGTCGAAAATAGTGAGGCTGACAGAAGGTACCCACCGCTTAATGCCGGGGAGCAGTTTAGTATTATCGTCAGTAACAAATTTGACTTGAGAATAGGAAATATAACTGAGCGCAGGACTAAAGTGATACCTTCTTTTATAGATGTTATACGAAACACGCCCAAAAGGATTGAGCTTTTTTGAACCCGTTCCATATAAAGCACCTGCAACATATTGAAGCGCGGGCAGAGGCAAAGTATAGTTGTGAATAAGGCCGCCAATCATCAGCTTGTCGTAATTATTATAACCTGCGGCCGGAGCAATGTTGAGGTAGTTATGTTTGTTATTCAGATTGAAGAGCAATGACGGCTGCAGGTTTTTTTTTTCATTTTGACCAAAAGTGCCTGTTGTATGCAGCAGGTTAAAAATGGTGTCAAGATTTTTACCGGAAGTCTTTTCGATGCTTGCTTTAAAATCTTCGGGGTAGGGGTGTTTAAATTTCCAGTCGAGATAATAGTTGTGCATGCACTTGTCGAACTGTTCTTTGCCCAGCTTATTCTCTAATTTCTTCATCCACAAACTGGTTTTATAGTAGGCTATCAAACCATAATTAGTTGCTGTGAAATTCTCTGAACTTGTCTCTATCGGCTGGTCTTTTTCAATTTTTGCCATAATGGCAACCAGAAGTGCGTCATCGTCTTGTGGTGATTTTTTTGCAAAAGGTGTTCCTTTAAAATACGGGGAA
>CAXUMK010000098.1:7556-18541 GCA_964251885.1 uncultured Segetibacter sp.
TTCATATCTCTTCTGGTAAAAGGTATTCATTCCTTCATCCATCCAGGGATGCGTTCTTTCATCTGTTGCAAGCGCTGCATACAACCAGTTATGACCAACCTCGTGTACAATTGTTGCATCCAGTTGCTGGCCTGTTTCGGTGGTAGTGATAAGGGTAATGGTGGGATATTCCATTCCGCCGCTGTCTTCGTTTTTACTTCCCTGCACCACGATTGCAACAGTATAAGGATAATCGCCGAGCCAGCGGCTGTATTTTTTTAATCCGTCTTTTGCGTAAGCGACACTTTGTGCCCACCCTTTTGATTTGGTTTTGTAGTATGCGAAAATGTCGATCACTTTACTTGAAGAAAGTATGGCTGTATCATATTTTACTACAAAATCTTTGCTTGCGAACCAGGCAAAATCATGAATGTTATCCTGCTTGTAGTGCCATGTTTTTGTCTTTCCTTCAATAGTATGTTTGCCTTTTTCTTTCAGTTGCTGCAAAGTTTCCGCATCCTGCAAAATGCCCGTTGCTGCCACGACATAAGCTGATGGAGCCGTTATTTCTACATCGAAACTTCCAAACTCGCTGTAAAATTCTCCCTGGTTCAGGTATGGCATCGGGTGCCATCCTTTGCGGTCGTACACAGCAGGTTTTGGAAACCACTGCGTTGCCTGGTAATCGTTGCCAACATGGCCTCCTCTTGAAAAGTTGTAGGGAAGTTTTACCCTGAATGGAGTGGTAATAATAGTCTTGCCTGCCGGAGCAAGCGGTTTGGGCAGCAGCACTTTTATAACATCAATATGACTGCTGTCATTAATGATCGTTGCATTACTGCCATCCGCTTTAAAATCAAGCTGGTTGATGTATCCTTTTTGAGAAGGTCTTGAAAAATAAAAATCAGTTCTGCGTTCTTTTAATAGTTGTTCGCTAAAAGCAGTGCGGTCATTTTTATATGCATTGGGCCAAATATGAAACCAGATAAAACGCAACGTGTCAGGAGAATGATTAGTGTATTCAATGGATTCAAATGCATCAAGTGTATTGTCTTTATCGTTTAAAGAAACGGTTATTGTAAAGTTCGCTTCCTGCTGCCAGTAATTATTTTGTGCCTTCAATACCGCGGATGGCGAAACAAGGAATAGAAACAGAATGATATTTTTCACCAAAAGATTGATTATTTGAATGAAGATAGTTAATCGTGCAAGTGAAACGTGAAATTAAAAGCCCCCCGCCCTAAAGGGAGCTATATGACCACCCTCATTTTTGTATTTAATGGGTATTTTTAAAGTCCCCCTTTGGGGGATTTAGGGGGCTGGATTTTAGGGTGGCTTTTACTTTCCTTTCCCGCTTAAAATAATCCGTAAAGTGTGAATCATTATTTTAAAATCGAGCAGCAAAGAAATATTCTCAATATACACCAGATCGTACTGCATTCTTTCAATCATCTCATCTACTGCAGAGGCATATCCAAACTGTATCATTCCCCACGAGGTTAGCCCGGGCTTTACTTTTAATAAGTATTTAAAATAAGGATTGATTGCTACAATCTGGTTAATATAAAATTGCCTTTCGGGCCGTGGCCCTACCAAACTCATTTCACCTGTAAGAATATTGCAGAGTTGCGGCAATTCATCGAGCCGCCATTTGCGCATAAACTTTCCCCATGGGGTTATGCGGGGGTCATCATCAGAAGAAAGCGCCGGGCCGTTTTCTTCTGCATTTATATACATGCTTCTGAATTTATAAATGGTAAAAGGTCTGCCTTTGAAACCAATTCTTTCCTGCAGAAAAAATATAGTTCCGGCAGATGAAAGCTTTGTTTTGATTAAAACAAATACAAGTAACGGACTTAAAAGAAGGAGGCCGCTAACGGATGCAATGATGTCTATCAGGCGTTTTAGGTTTTGCTGCCAGTCAGACATCAGCGCTGTGTTGATGTCTATAAGCAATACGCCCATTACATTTCCCGTTTTTACTGAACCCGATAAAATATCGACGGTATTCGGGTAAAGCTTTATTTCTACATCTGCATCACTCAGCCGCTGCAAAAGGTCTTCGGTTAAATAAGTTTCTTTGTTTTCGAGCGCAATGATCACCTGCTTTATTTCTTTTCGGGTTATGATGGTTTCAAGTTCCGCAACCGGGCCGAGGCAGGGGATCATTTTACCGAAATTGCTTTTAGACCCGTTTGTATTTACATAACCGGTAAAAATATTTCCCTGCGAGACAAATTTCTTTTGGGCTTCCCGATATACCTTCAGGGCATTAGAGCCGCTTCCGATCAGTAATGTATTCAGTTTTATTTTGCCTGCTAAAAAGTCTGTTTTAACCTTCGACAATAGGATCATTCTTCCTGTTATTGTCAATCCAAATTGCAAAGAGAAGAATATAAAAAAAGCGGAGTAAAAGTATGTATAAGCAGGAGCATGGTCATTGAGAACAAAGCTGAAGAAGATAAGAAGGCATCCGATCAGGCAAACGATAAATGATGATGTCAGTTCATTTAGCCTTGATTTTTTGTATAAGGATTTGCCATAAAACCCGGTAAGAAGAAAAAAGCTGACCCATATAACGGGAATTAGTATTACCGAAGATTGAAAAAAACTGTCTTCAGTCATTTCAAAAAATCCTGTGTGCCCTTCATGAAGCCTGTTTCTTCTGTACCAGGTAAATATCCACCAGGCACCTGTAGCAGCAATGAAATCGCTTATGACATACCAGTATATCTGTAATGGTTTATATGGTTTCATCTGGCAGTACCGTTACCTTATAAGGTGCGGTTGTGGCTTATCTTCTCTAAAATCTGGTGCGCTACTTCCATTGCAAGAAAACCATCAATCTCACTTACAACAGTTGGTTTATTATTGATAATCGAATCCACAAAAGCTTCGAGCTCGAGCTTTATTGCATTTGCATTATGATGTACGGAAGGATTGGCGACAGCGATTGTTTTTTTGCCATTTGGGGTTTCTATGTCAAAGGCAAACACATTTACGTCTTCAGGTTGCTTTAGTTTGATGATCTCTGTTTTCTTTTCAAGAAAATCAATTCCTATATAACTGTCTTTTTGAAACATCCGCATCTTGCGCATTTTCTTCATGCTGATGCGGCTGCTGGTGAGGTTGGCAACACAGCCGTTGTTAAATTCAATCCGCACATTGGCAATATCAGGTGTATCGGTCATTACGGCAACGCCGCTTGCCAGAATGCTTTTTACATCGCTTTGTACTATGTTTAAAATGATGTCAATGTCATGTATCATCAAATCGAGGATAACGCTTACTTCTGTGCCACGGGGATTAAATTGAGCGAGGCGGTGAACCTCTATAAACATAGGATTTAGCTTCGTATTTTTAAGAGCAAGAAATGCAGGATTAAATCTTTCTACGTGCCCGACCTGTAGTTTTATGTTAGCTTCCTTAGCCATGTTTACAAGCAGCCGTCCTTCTTCCATCGTGTTTGCCATAGGCTTTTCTACAAACACATGTTTACCCTTACGGATAGCTTTTTGGCAGAGATAAAAATGATGATCGGTTGGCGCCACAATATCTACTGCATCGCATGCATCAATAAATTTATCCGCATCAGTATATCTTTTCAGATCATATTTTTCGCTTACTTCTTTAGCCGTTTGCTCGACCGGTTCATAAAAACCAACCAGTTTTACGCCTTCAATTTCTTTCCAGTTATTCAAATGAAATTTTCCCAAATGCCCCGTTCCGAATACACCCACTTTCAGCATAGCTATTCTTACTTTTAATAGCTGTAAAGATAGTCAGAACGTTGACAACCACGATTTTAAATGATTGGAAGGATGTCGGTAGAAACTTCGATCAATTAATTTTCTCATGCTATAGTTGTGAAGGCAATGTGATTAACGTAAGTTTTTTTGGGTTACAAACATTTGTTCTTTCTTCTGCTCCGGTTGTGTCACTCACTTGTACCGCATCTTTTCATAGCAGCTCATACCCCCCGCCCTAAAGGGAGCTTAAACCTGCTAACTGACTTATTGACTAAATGACCCAATGACTTACTATAGTTGTCCAGGGATACAAGCAACTCTTTGGCTTGCCGAATAAAGAATGAAAAAGTACAAGAGTGCGACGCAAGGATGACTCATAGTAGTAATTCAGCCCGGTTCAAAAAAAAACCTACTTACTTTTTTATCCCTTGCACTATAACAATTTAAATTAAACTTATTGCTGAACAAAATAATAAGGTGCAAAAATCAGTTATAAAATGCAGAATACAAGTTTGATAAAGTCTCGGATTATTGCGTATTGGAAGCGGGTAACATAATACATTCTACCTTTACAACATCTACATGTACTGTTTGTAATGATAAAAATGTAAAAGGCAAAAACGCTATGGCAGATTTTATAAAAGTAACGGAACAACCCTCTCCATACAGGCACCAGGAAACAATGCCTGTGCATGATATTCTTGCCGGCATAAATAAAGAAGACAAAACGGTTTCGTTTGCGGTCGAAAAGGCAATCCCCCAGATTGAAAAACTGGTGACAGCAATCGCTGACCGCATGGTGGCAGGGGGAAGATTATTTTACATTGGTGCAGGTGCAAGCGGAAGAACAGGAGTACTGGATGCAAGTGAATGCCCGCCCACTTTTGGCGTTCCGCCAGGGCTGGTAATAGGAATAATAGCAGGCGGGGATAAGGCTATAAGAGAGGCAGTGGATTTTGCAGAAGACAGTGTAGAAGACGGCTGGAATGAATTGCAAAAACATTTTGTGAGTGAAAAAGATGTAGTGGTAGGACTGGCTGCAAGCGGCACTACTCCTTATGTAGTAGCCGCATTGGAGCGATGCCAAAAAAACAACATTACAACCGGCTGTGTAGTGTGTAATCCGGGCAGTGCGGCTGCTGCAGTCTCAGACTTTCCGGTTGAAGTTGTAGTGGGTCCCGAGTTTGTAACGGGAAGCACACGCATGAAAAGCGGTACTGCTCAAAAGCTGGTGCTGAATATGATCTCTACAACTGTAATGATACAATTAGGCCGGGTGCAGGATAACCGGATGGTAAATATGCAGCTAACCAACTCGAAGCTGGTTGACCGCGGAGTAAAAATGGTAATGGAACAACTAAGCCTGCACGATTACCAGACTGCCAAAGATTTATTGCTGAAATATGGAAGCGTAAAAAAAGCGGTTGAAAGTGCAGGTTAAGTTTTCGTTCTGTATAATATTCATTAATTTTAATGGAAACAAGAAAACAGCAGTTCCTGCAATGCTCGCTTCTTTAAATAATTGCAGGGTATAAAAATTGAATTAATAACAACTAAAATACATCTCTTATGAAGAAAAAAAATTTACACTTATTCGCCATTTCCTTTCTTTTATTATCTACTCAATCTTTCAGCCAGAAAAATGCTGCATTTGCTGTTACCGGCGCAAGTAAAGGAAATTATAACTGGAATGTCATCAGGCAGATCGACCTCTCAACAGGTGAAGTTATCCGCACTGTATACGATCCTTCGGTTAATACAACTGTTAACTATAAAGCAGTTGCCGGAACTGATTTAAGAGGTACTCCGGCACTTACCTCAGCAACTGGTAACGGCGGCGTAGCAGCAGCCGCTTTTGATGGTTTGCACAACCGTCTTTACTTTACCAATATGCGGGCTAATGAATTACTCTATTTTGACCTTGCTTCAAATGATTTGAACGTGGTCGTAAACAACAATCCATCCTTTAATACAGGCGCTAAAACTGACGAGGGCAACGTCATCACCAGAATGGCTTTTGGCGCTGATGGATTTGGATATGCTTTGTCAAATGATGGCAAAGGGTTTATCCGTTTTACAACTGACCAAAAACCTTCGGTAACCAACCTTGGTCAACTGATAGACGGCAGCAAAAACGGAACAATCAGTGTTCACAGTCAATGTAGTAGCTGGGGTGGCGATATGGTCGGCGATGCTTATGGAAACCTGTACCTGGTTACCTATCGTAACCATGTTTTTAAGATCAATCCAAATACAAGAGTGGCAGATTATGTCGGCCAGTTAAAAGGAATTCCCGCACAGTTCACAACAAATGGAGTAGTGGTAAACGACGATGGAGATTTGATAATTAGCTGTGCCACGCTTACTGATAATTATTACCGCGTTAATATATCTACTCTGCAGGCAGAAGCAGTGAATAAAAAAGAGGATAAAGTTTTTAATAGCTCCGATTTGGCAAACAGCAACTTACTGTACCAGAAAAAGCCATCAGATATATTTGCGCTAAGTGAAGTAAGAGGTAACCAGGCTGTGAGTGTTTTCCCCAATCCTGTTACAAATAAAACTTTCAGCGTTCAGTTTGATAAGGTTCCTTCAGGCAGGTATAATCTTGTTTTAACGGATGCTTCGGGCAGAACTGTATTGGCAAAATCATTAACTATTGCAGTAAAAGGACAGGTTGAAAAAGTTTCGCTTCCAAGAACTTCTGCAGGCGGTATGTTTTTCGTTAAACTAACCGGCGGAGACAGCAAAGAATTGTATAGCGATAAGTTAGTTATACAGTAATCAGAACATATTTTATGTAAAAAAGGGTTGCCTAAAGCGGCCCTTTTTTTGTTTCAGAAATTAACAAATAATAATAATTGTTTTTTTAAGAAAGGGGATGAACATTTGCATCAGGAAATACAGCAGAAAGCATGCATAACATAGAACCTTTTTTTAACTGGAGGCATATATACACCGCGGAAGAAGATGAAAAGTCTCCTTTCTTTGGCCGCACATACAGCGAGTTTGAATACACACAGACCATATACAATTATTATATCCATCCCCAATGGGATGACTTTGGAAGTAAGACACTGTATTTAAAAGTATTGTATGCAGATTATGCAGAAAACTTTGCAGTCATAGAACTTCTGGGCGAGTGGAACGATGCAATTGAAAATGATATAATGACCCTTAAACGTGATGTGATAGACGAGATGTTATTTGAGCATATTACAAAGTATATTTTGATAGCAGAAAACGTACTTAATTTTCACAGCGGCGACAAAGATTATTATGAAGAGTGGTTTGAAGAAGTTACCGATGAAGGCGGATGGATCGTTGCAGTAAACATGCCCGAACAAAGTCAGTATGATTTTAAAAAAAAGAAATTGAATTACTATATAGAGCTGATGAATATTCCTAACTGGCGGGTATTTAAGCCGCAACACCTCTTCGATAAAATTGATGCTGACATTAGCAAGAGGATAGACTAAATCGTTAAACTATTAACAGTAATTTTGATAAAGGCAACTTTTTTGTTGTTATTGCTGTCAATATTGTTTAGCCAAAGAAAATACTTTAAATGAAAAAATTATACACTTTTATTTATACGATTGCATTTCTTGTTATTGTCATTTCCTGCAACAAACATAGTAGTGATTATACTAACGACAATGCCGATGTTCTCAGGGAATGGAAGTTTCAGCTTTCTTCATCTAATGAAAATCATGTAAACGGCGGACCTGTAACCGTTGCAGATTTTCACATGCAGGTATTATCAGACGGCAGTATGAGGTACGATATAAGTGTCGACAGCAACTTAGACAAAATTCTTGGCGCGGAAATAGACCTCGGGGATCCCGTTTCTGATGGCGCTTTGTTAACACCTCTTACGGCAAGAATCTCCAATTCGTATGTAAGCGGTATAATGACGGGAGTAAGACAGAGTTTGATAGACACATTGCTTGATGATACCATTCAAAAGTATGTGAATGTAATTTCCCAGACAGCTCCTTCGGGTTTGGTTCGTGGTCAGTTAAACTCTACTATCGTTTTATCGAATAATGTTAATTTAACCGGTAGTCAGGAAATTCCTGCCGTAACAACCGCTTCTAACGGCACAGCTTATATCAGAATTACATCAGACCAAAATCTATACAGCAAGGTAGTCATCAACAGCAACGATGTTGCCGACCCCGTTACCGCTGCAACTATTAATATAGGAGCATCAGGCGCTACCGGCCCCGTAATTGTAAGTATTGTTTCCAGCCTTTCAGACTTTAATACCAGTAAGAAGTATGCATTAAAAACAGCAGATTATTCAACCCTTTTAAACAGCAGTCTGTATGTAAATGTGAGTTCCACTCTTAATAACGGTGGTAAGCTAAGAGGGCAGTTAAAATAATTTGATCAGAGGTCTTTTAAAATAAAAAGAAGCTGGCGATTTTGCCGGCTTTTTTTATTTGTACAAAGCAAAATGGAAATCCAACAGGCAAAAGCCTGCTAATGCACAAGGACGTTACAGATGCAGATACGCGATGGGGATTTCTATATGTACATGAACCGGCAACTCTGATGATTAGATGTTTACGTCCAACTCTAAGAGGTGCACCGGATATAAATTCTAAGTGTATGCTTAAAAAATATACTTTTATAAAAATTAGACTATGAAAACTTTATCATTAAAATTGGATGACAAGACTTTCGATGAGACTGAAGAAATAACCTCAAAGCTCCATTTAGCGAGAAATAGTTATATCAGCGAAGCTGTTAATATTTATAACCTTTTCAACAAGCGTCGCCTCTTAAAAAAACAATTAATTAAGGAATCGAAAATAACCAGCAGCGATTCAATGGAAATTTTAGCAGAATTCGAAAAACTAATTGGTGAGAATTAAGCAATATGATATTTGGTTAGCAGACCTTAATCCGACAAAAGGAACAGAGCCTGGTAAAACGAGGCCAATGGTAATCATTCAAACAGATTTATTAAATGATACTCATTTATCAACCTTAATTTGTCCTGTTACAACAAATATTAAAGCTGATGTAGAATTACTTAGAGTGCATTTAAAAAAAGATCAACTTTTAAAACTCAGTGATATTTTGGTTGATCAGATTCGTGCAATAGATAATAAGAGATTAATAAAACAACTGGGGAAACTTTCTAAAGATCATATATTGACTCTGAAAAATAATATCAAAATTGTATTGGATCTATAAGGTACATTAAATTGTATTTCATCTGCACTTAGCCTATAATTTTAACGGATGCTATAAGGTCAATTACAATTGCTCCTCATAAGATCTATCTTTTAAAAAGCTTATCATTAATCTTTGTCATAACCTCATCTCTGTAATTTTTGCTTAAAGGCAATGTGGTATTTTCGAGCCTTATTTCATTTGTATCAATGCTTTGTATAGCATGTATCGAAACGAGGTAAGACTTATGCGTACGGATAAAAAGGTGCTGGGGTAACTGCTGTTCAATTCCTTTAAAGGTCAGGTATGCAATGTATTTTTTCTGAATGGTATGAACGACAATATAATTAGACATGCCTTCAACATACAGCACATCATCCATCATGATCTTTTCAATTTTCTGATTTGATTTTATAAAGAAAAAATCGTTGGTAAATGAAACCTCGTGTTTAATTTTTACGTTGAGGTATTCCTGTGCTTTCAATGCGGATTTTAAAAACCGGTTAAAGCTGATCGGTTTTAGTAAATAATCAAGCACATCCAGTTCGTAGCCTTCAATAGCATATTCAGGATAAGCCGTAGTAAAAATAACAGCAGGTAATGAGGGTTGCGTTTTTATAAAATCTATGCCGTTTAGCTTAGGCATTTGTATATCGAGAAAAATAAGGTCAATTTTATTTTTTTGCAACCATGCACTTGCTTCAAGGGCGCTTCTGCACTCTGCTACAGGAAACAGGAAATCAATTTGCTTTATATGCTCAAGCAAACCGTTGCGGGCAATAGGCTCATCATCTACAATAAGGCAGTTAATCATTGTAATTAATCTTTAACATAGTTTCAAATAGCTGATCGTGCCTTGCAGTATTCAATTCGTATTTACCAGGATAAAGCAGTTCGAGTCTTCTCTTTAAATTCTGTACACCCAGGCCGCCCGATTGCAGCAAATGAGTGGCAGCCTCTGCATCTTGATAAGTGTTGGACACATTTACATAAAAATTTCCACCGGCATTTTTTAAAGAAATATGAATTTTATTATCAGCCGTTTTTTTAAAATGCGATATGTGTTTAAATGCATTTTCCACCATAGGTAAAAGCAGGAGAGGGGCAATTGTAAAGCTTTCCAGCGTATCATCAACACAGAGTTTTACATCTGTTCCCTTTTCCATACGCAGTGTTTGAATCGCTACATAATTCTTTATATAATCGATTTCTTTCCTGATGTCTATTTTATCCGTTGTGCATTCATATAACTGATATCGAAGCATCTCGGAGAGTTTTTCTACAGATGCCCGTGCCTGTGTGTTGTCTTTATCAATCTGAAAGTAAATGGTATTCATTACATTGAACAGATAATGAGGATTAACTTGGGAACGCAAAAAATTCAGTTCTGTGGTCAGCCTTTCTTTCTCAGCTTCAATCAGCCTTTGCTCCATAGAAAAACGATCAGTAATTATTTTAGCCGCACAACTTATAGAAATAAGCAAAACATTGTAAAAGAGCAGAACAACCGAAATGCTTAAAACAATCGCAACAGACCTAAACATTGGAAGACCCGTTAAAAGATAATAAATGAAAAGTGCAATAATATAGGTAACCACCGTACTTACTATTACAAGCACAAGTACACTCACGACAAAAAGCTGTATTTTTTTCTTATATAAATACCGGGGAGTAAGTATATACGCAGCATAATAACAGGCAGGAATTGTAAGCGCCGAAGCGATCATAGTTCCAAACAATTGCGGAAGGAACGGAGCACGCCAGTCATAATCAATCACCATAAAAAAAATGGATACTACTACCCATAAAATGATATGGAGAACTTTATATTTTATCATCCATTTTATCAAAGGGGAAAATTTAAGGGAGAGACGTAGATAGTAAAATGCAAATTAACGTCAAAATAGAAAGCTTGTGTACCTTTCTTGTCAAGTAAAAAAGCACTCTTGTCAAGAATGATGAGGCATTTGCAAAATGAAGCATTCAGCAATAACATTAGTATGCTTCCCGCCGATAAAAATGTGCAGTGATTTTTTTTTGGAGCCGGCTGCATTACTACTATTTTACATC
>CAXUMK010000099.1:0-5545 GCA_964251885.1 uncultured Segetibacter sp.
AACGTTGCCGATAAAAACACCCTCTACATCATTTTGTTTCCCGGAGAAATTCCACATAAAATACCTAAAATACATCCAGTAGGTTTGATAGGCGAGAAAGAACTTAACGTTGTCAGCAAAGTTGGGGTCACGTTCATACGTTCCGTCCTGGTTCTTGCCAATATTGAGGAATTGAGCATAATAATCCCGATGGTTCTGCTCGTTACTTATATCCCAAACTCTTGGAAAAAACATCATCTGATCATCATTGTATACATACTGCCCGTCCTTCCCATTCTCCGCATATTTTCCGTTTGCTTTAATATATCTGGTTGAAGTTTCTTTGTAATCTATCGGGTCTGCCGTAAACTTTTGCCCATACAGCAAAGGAAAATCTCCGTACTGTTCGCGGCTTAAATAGCCTGCTAAACTGATTGGGTTATCTACATTATACATATCAACCGCAGGGTCGGCATTACTGCGTATCATCGTCGTAATGTAAGTGCTGTAACCAAGCAATATAAATGCAAATGACCATGCGCCTAAGCGAAGAAAATTCCAGTTCTTTTTCTTTGCTACTTTCAAACTATACCAAATCAAAACAGCGAGTAAAATAAAGAAGGCAATGAAGCCGCTAAAGAATGGAAGTCCTAAACTGTTTACAAAAAAGATATCAAAGTAACCTGCACCATTGATGGAATACTGGATAACTGCTTTCTGAACAATCCCAGTAATCAGGCAACCAATAACAAAAGCATATAATGCTCCTTTTTTAGTGCCTTTATAACGCTTGTAATAATACACCATCACAATAGCCGGAATGGTTAACAGGTTCAGTAAGTGCACACCAATTGAGAGACCGATCAAAAAGAAAATAAACACAATCCAACGGTCTGCATTTACGCCTGTTTGTTGTTCCTGATCCACTGCATGTTCCCATTTTAGAACAGACCAAAATACAACCGCAGTAAAGAGCGAACTCAATGCATACACTTCACCTTCTACAGCGGAGAACCAAAATGAATCGCTAAACGTATAAGCAAGCGCACCCACAGCGCCTGCAGACATAATTGAAATAACCTGGCTGGCAGCAGGAACTATAACTCCCTTAAGAACCATTTTTTTAGCAAAGTGAGTAATGCTCCAAAACAAAAACAGAATAGTGAAGCCGCTTGCCAGCGCACTCATTACGTTTACTGCTTTGGCTGCAGTTCGTGCATTGCTGCCAAAAAGAATAATAAAGAACCGGCCGATCAATACAAACAGCGGCGCTCCCGGCGGATGAGGTATCTGCAGTTTAAACGCACTGCTTACAAACTCGCCGCAATCCCACAAGCTTCCACCTGCTTCTGCAGTCATTAAATAAACAGCGCTTGCTATCATACAAATTACCCAACCGGTAATATTGTTAATCCGTTTAAAATTCATGATTACTTCTTTTTTTATGAAACAGGTACACCACGGCCTGTTGCAGTTAATTGCTGCAATAGACCTTAGATTTTTTGTATAAAGAGTGGAACTACGTTATGGCTGGCTTATCTTTTCTCATCATTTTTTCGTGCAATCAAAACTTGTCCATAGTTGTCTGAGGCTTTCCCAAATGTTATCTGTAAAAGGCTTTGGTGATATCTGGTAAAATGCGAACGTTTTACTTTGTCCTGTACAATATTTCTGATGAACAATACAATTAAGGGTAATGGGTTTCTGTTCCATATAGTCGAGCATTTCAATAGTGCCTGTAAATGTTTTAGCGTCGCCTTTGTCTGTCTTTACTTTTTTTATGGAGGCCTTAACCGGTATTATTTTTTCGGCTGGTATTTTGCGTTTCCCGATATTTCTGCCAACTAATCCTGTATAATAAGCTTTTAAATTGCCCTCAATAATTTTTTCATTTAATTCCTGCTTATCATCGAGATACCATAAAAAAGCATACGTCCAGTAGTCGTGGCTTTTTGCGTCTCCCCAACCGGGAGTGAAGCGAATGTCTTCAACACCTTTATATGGGATTTGAGGAGCAAACTCTATCGGGATTAAAAAACGCTCCACATTCCATCCTGCAGGAATGGCAAGTGTATAAGGAGGATCCCATTGGAGCCATCAAATTCAACTTTCGAATCCTGTCCAAAGGCGCTTAAAGAAGTGAAGCACAACATTATAATGATCACATTTTTCATCTGGTTATTGTATAGTTGTAAAGGCAATGTCATTAACAAAAGGTTTTTTTGAGGTACAAACATTTGTTCTTTCTTCTGCTCCGGTTGTGTCACTCCCTTGTACCGCATCTTTTCATAGCAGCTTTGTACACCGGCATTATCTGTACAACATTCTTACATTAATGGCATTAGTTGTGAAGGGATCCAAGTGTCTCTTTGGCTTGTCGAATAAAGCATAAAAAGTACACGAGTGCGACGCAACGGTTGTCTCATAGTAGTAATGCAGCCTGGTTCAAAAAAATTCTACTCACCTTTTTATCCCTTCCGCAGTATAGATGTTTGTTTTGTCTTTCCTCAATATGCACAGCAAGAGCTGTGCATAAAACATAGCTGCTAAAGTATTGCTTCGCCTAAAAATTATTACAAAAGGTGTTGCTGGATTTACCTGATAAACATTCTTATTTTACAGAAGATCTTGAATTTTTCGGGTTTGCATTGTCGTTTTCATCTTCATTCAAGTTGTTACTTACATTTTGAGTTTTCGGCTGCCGGGAAGAGCTAACCGCTATGGCAAATTTGTCCGGACTATTGCCGGATGTAACTGCTTTATCATTTGATCGATCAGGTTGTTCTTTGTTTTGCCCTAACTGACTCTTTGCAGGATTGATATTGATTTGTATAGAAAAACTGTTGTTGCCTAACGTGGTATCGATCATAAAAGTAATGGCATGATCTCCTATGTTGTGATACCCGTTTTTCTCTAAAAGGTCTTTCAACCTTGTTCTTTCGTTGTACACCAGGTCAAGGTTCAAAGCTTCGCCGGTTTTCAATAAACATTTCTCCTGCTCTTTTTTTACCGCAGCTTCTACCTTTGTATCGGGGATCGAGTAAGTTAACGAACTGAGGATATATGTTTTTAATATGCTTTGCTCTTTATTTGCGCCGGTTATTTCTTGGTGCTTATTCCTGAAGGCAAGCAGCAAAAGTGTAATCACAGGGATCAGCAAGGCAAATTTTAGTAAGTGCAGCCTGTTTGTTTTGGCTTTATTCATCATGAGGATACGGTTTTTTAAAGATGAAAAATTCAGGTTGTTAGTAATGCCCGGCGTTACTTCTCCGGTTACTTTCAGCAGTAAATACTGATAGCTTTTCTTATCTGCTCCTTTGTTTATAACCTCCCCATCCGCAATAAACTCCAGGTTTTCCTGAACCGCTTTTTTCAACAGCCATGCAAAGGGGTTATACCAGTTTAGAATACAAATACATTCTATCATCAGCATGTCAACAGTATGTTTCTGGCGCACATGTACCAGTTCGTGTTCTACTATCTCAGCAAATTCCTTTTCGCTGTAATTGTGTTTATTCAGGTAAATATTGTTGAGAAAAGAAAAAGGAAGCACCGGCTCTGAAAGATGAAATAACCGCACCTCTCCATCCTGCATTAAAACAGCTTTGGATCGTAGTCGCTTAAGTGACAAAAGCTGCACGAGCAACCGGCAAAGCATGATAAAAAAGCCAACAGCAAAAAAAGTCACAAGCAGATTATAGGTATCAAATCCGGGGATAACAGAACCGGTATTTGCAGACAAATTTGTTTGAAGTGAAGGCATTTTGCTAAAAAAGGAAAGACCATCAATTTGCTTAGACTCAACAAATACACTCACGTTGATAAATGGGATAATAAGCGCAAGACCCGAATAGATAAGCAGGTAAAACCGGTTCCATTTATAATACGTTATCCGCTTTAGCAACAGAATATAAAAAGCATACACAATGGCAAGGCAAACAGATGCTTTCAGCATGTACTCAAAATAAGCAGGCATACACTATTTGTTTTTATTTTGTTCTTCAATAAGGTCGATGATTTCTTTCAGTTCTTTTGGTTTCAGCTTTTTTTGCGATACAAAAAAGTTGACCATTTCTTTATAAGAATTATTAAAATAATGCTCTACAAAACCGAGCATAAACTGGTGTTTGTAATCCTCTGCAGAGATTACCGGTTTATACAGGTAAGTGTTTCCCAATAATCCTGAAGACACATAACCCTTCTTTTCCAGGTTTTTTATGGTAGATGCAAGTGTTGTGTACGGAGGTTTGGGATCGGGCATTTTTTCAAGAAATAATTTTACGTTGCCTTCACCATTGTTCCATATTACCTTCATCAGGTCTTCTTCCTGCTGTGTTAATTTCTCCACTACGAATTTTTCGTAAATCTACGAACTTTTCGTTATTAAGAAAATATATTTACCCCTTTTCCAAAATATTTTTGGAGACGATAAAAGAACTTTCCCAAAAAGACGCACATTTCTTATTATATCTTTATCAAATAATAGTCTAACTGATTGAACACAACAACCAAAGTATTTACAGACCAATTAAACAATTCGATTGATATTTCTTTTCCTCCAAAAAGAATTGTTTCTCTTGTGCCTTCCCAAACCGAACTGCTTTATTCATTAGGATTGGAAAAAGAAGTAGTTGGAATTACCAAATTTTGCATTCATCCTCACAAATGGTTTAAAACCAAACAGCGGGTTGGCGGAACAAAAACAATACAAACAGATATCATAAAAGCACTGAGCCCCGACTTAATCATTGCCAATAAAGAAGAAAATGTAAAAGAGCAGATCAAAGAATTGCAAAGTATAGCGCCGGTTTGGCTAAGCGACATTTACACTGTGCAGGACGCACTTGAAATGATAAGATCAGTTGGGGAAATAGTAAACAAAACAGCGGAAACTGATAAAATAGCGTGTGATATAAAAGCCAGCTTTCAACAAATTACCCCAATAAAGACAAAACTAAGAACTGCTTATCTCATCTGGAAAGATCCATTTATGGCTGCGGGTGGCGACACTTTTATAGATGATATTATGTCCCTCTGCGGCTTTAATAATATTTTTAAAGACCGCCCCCGTTATCCGCAGATAACAATAGAGCACTTAATACAGTCAGACTGCCGGCTACTTCTGCTATCGTCGGAACCGTATCCGTTTAAAGAAAAACACGTTAAGCAATTACAGCAACAGTTACCCGATACTTTAATTCTGCCTGCAGATGGAGAAATGTTTAGCTGGTATGGAAGCAGGCTGCTGCTTTCATCTTCTTATTTGAAACAATTTCTGAATCAGCTTGATCAGGAAAGAGTATAGTACTCACTTATACTGCGCAAGTGATAAAAAGGTGAGTAGGAGTATTTTTGAACCGGGCTGAATTACTACTATGAATCAACATTGCGTCGCACTCGTGTACTTTTTATTCTTTATTCGACAAGCCAAAGCGTCACTTGTATCACTTAACAACTATAGTTGAACCAAACTATTTGTTGCGGCTCCGCTGCATCAATTACTTAATTTTTATACCGTTCTTCTGCTTTTTTGCCAAAGGCTTTTCCTGCAGCACTTTTTTGATAA
>CAXUMK010000099.1:5555-18303 GCA_964251885.1 uncultured Segetibacter sp.
TGGCATTGCATGTCGTTCATAAAACTATTGTAGTCAAAATAAAAATACTTGCTGCCCTTTTCGGCGTCAACGGTCTTTATGACACAGCCGCGGTTAATAATGGTGTCGCCTAATATCTCGGCTCCCGAAGTGTCGTAAATATGAAGGGTAAAAGTAAGCTTTGAACTTCGCGGCGGATCTTTGAAAAAAAACTTACCGAGGTTTAAAGCCGGAAGCCGAAGATCGCTTGCCACTGCAATAAAATAAGCATTACCAGATGCACTTCCTGCTTTGATCAGGCTTTGAATATTTTTATTCCAATCTTCACCTTTTGGGGATGTCTGCAGGCTTTTCGTGTCTTCGGTTATATCTACCGCAAGCTTATCTTTCAGCAGGCTGAACAGCTTATCAAAATAACTTCGGGGATTGTAATCATTGAGGTCATTGTTCCAAACATTTTGTAAGACCACACCTTTATTTTGCCCAACAGCTATGTTGGTTACGGTTAGCAGCAGTAATAAAAGAAAGTAAATTCTTATCATATAAATGTTTAAATAAGCAGGTTGATCTGCAAAAGGATATGAAAAGATGTGCCAAACAGTGGCAATGTAGCACATCTGTAGTCAACACAAGCTAAAACGAAACCATCTGATAAAACCTATCTGATAATAAGTTAGGGAACACATTGCATAACTCGTTTTACAGTAAGCATACCTCATTATTTTTGCCTACTTTTCGCCTTTTCAATAACCCTAATTTAATTTGCGTATGTCGCCGCTACTGCTTTTTACGTTTGTTTTCGGATATTTTTTGCTTTTGCTCGGCGTTGCCTGGTATACAAGCCGTAACAGCAATAACGAAACTTTTTTTATAGGTAACCGCAACAGCAACTGGATGCTTGTTGCATTTGGCATGATCGGCACATCCCTCAGCGGGGTTACTTTTGTCAGCGTACCGGGTACTGTGGGTACGGGAAGTTTTGGCTATTTCCAGGTAGTGATTGGGTACTTCCTGGGATATTTTGCAGTTGCTTATGTGCTTCTGCCCATGTACTACCGCATGAACCTTACTTCTATTTACAGTTATTTATTACAGCGTTTTGGTGTAACTTCTTATAAAACCGGCGCTTTATTTTTTATCATCTCACGCACTTTGGGTGCAACCGCCAGACTGTACCTGGTAATAAATGTACTGCAGGTTTTTATCCTCGATGACATGCATGTTCCTTTTTGGCTAACAACATTCGTTATTCTCTCAATGATTATTCTATACACTTTTAAGGGCGGGGTTAAAACAATTGTTTTTACAGATACCCTGCAAACTTCGTTCATGCTTATAGGATTAGTGGTTTGCCTTCTTTATATCATGAATGCACTTAACCTCAATTTTGCAAGTACCTGGAGCGAATTGAAAACCCGCCATTACCTTACTTTATTAAACACGGATTATAAAAGTGCAGGCTATTTTTTAAAATCTATTATTGGCGGTGCATTTATAACCATTGCCATGACAGGCCTTGACCAGGAAATGATGCAAAAAAACATTAGTGTTCACAACCTGCGCGACTCTCAGAAAAACATGATTTCATTAAGCATTTTGCAGGCAGTGGTTGTTTTTATCTTTCTGCTGCTGGGGGGGCTTCTCTACTTGTTTGCAATGAGTAAAGGAGGCGTTTTTTCGCAGGTAATGGTAAATGGAAAGCAGCAGATGCAGTTTTTATTAGATGGAAAAAACATCATTGGCGACAATATGTTTCCACGAATTGCTTTTAGCTACCTGCCTCCGGTTATCGGAATTATCTTTATCCTCGGCCTCATCTCGGCTCTATTCCCCAGTGCAGACGGCGCTTTAACAGCTTTAACATCTTCGTTTTGCATTGATATTATCGGCCTGAAAAGAAATGAAGACTGGAGTGAGAACCGAAAGAAAAAGATAAGAATGACAGTGCATATTATTTTTGCAGTCATATTTTTTCTTTGCGTGATCATCTTTAAAATAATAGACAACAAATCTATTATTGACATCATTTTAAAACTTGCCGGTTATACTTATGGTCCCTTGCTTGGCTTGTTTAGCTTTGGCATCTTAACCAAGCGCCGGCTTCCGGAAGGTTTCGTCATTCCGTTTATTTGCCTTGCTGCTCCCGCAATCTGTTATTATGTAAGCGACCACTCTGCTCTATGGTTCAATGGATTTCAGATAGGTGTTGAACTATTAATTTTAAATGGCCTGCTTACTTTCCTGGGACTGCTTGCTGCTTCAAAAAGCACGGAAAACAAACAAATACAAAAACTCTAACCAAGATTCAAGTAATGAGATGTGCCACACTTAAAGTGGGCACATCCGCTTTTCTAAGTATTTCAACCATTATTTCTACTGTAAAATTCAATTATGCTATTGCTCAGCACTTTATACAATTCTTTATAATGAGGAAAACTGTCAAGCAGACGTAGATGTTTTTCTATTGTAACAAAGTCTTTTCTTACAGCCGGACCCGTTTGTATAGCAGAAGGAGAAAAAAGCTTTATTCTTTCTATTGTTTCTGCAATCAACGGTTGTAACAGTTTGAAATTCAACGTTTCCTGGCTGCAAAAATCATTCGCAACGGCAAACAAATGATTAGTGAAATTATTTACAAACATCGCTGCAATATGCAGTTTTAACCTTTCTTCATCGTTTGCAACAATTACGCTATCAGCCCATTGATTGGCAAAACTCAACAATATTTCTTTTGTTTCAGCATTGCTGCCGTCAACCAGGATAGGTATTGGAGGTAGGTTTGTTATTTCTTTTTTTAAAGATTGCAAGGGATATAATACTCCATAATTTTTAGAACAGAATGACAACACCTGCATTGATACTGAAGCCGCAGTATGAACAACAATCTTATCATTTAATTTCAATTGTGAAGCAATATGGGCGACTGCTGAGTCTGATACAGCAATGATATAAATATCAGCTAAGTAACTGATTCCTTTTATGTTAGAAGTAGAAGTGCTTTTTAAATGAGAAGCTAAAGCTTCCGCTTTTTCAGGAGTTCTTCCAACAACCTGAACAATTTCGTGTCCGGCCTCAAATATTTTTTTTCCAAGAACAGTTGCTACATTTCCGGAACCTATAATAACAACTTTCATCTACTTTTGAATTAATTAACAGAGATGAAATTAGCACAAAGAATCTTTTTATCTTATTACATCAGCAAGTTTAGGGTAATGGAGATTTTTTCACTCGAAAAAGCAGCAAGATCAGCATTTGAGTTATTCTGCACCCCTTACTCACGACGAAAGAGTTATGAAACGCCTAGAATTTTTAAAAAGGCAGATAACCTTACTTTTTCATTTTACAACCACGAAATACATGGCTTTGGCTGGAAGCCAAAAGTACCTAACGGACTTAAAGTACTGATTTGCCACGGCTTTGACAGCCTTAGCTACAGATTTGAAAGATATATAGAGCCATTGCTTTATGAAGGCTTTGAAGTATTTGCTTTCGATGCTCCGGCACATGGTTTAAGCAGCGGTAAAACCATTAACGCACTTTTATATAGCAACATGATCATAAAAGTGTTTGATAAATATGGACCTTTTGAAGGTGTTATGGCTCATTCTTTCGGTGGAATTGCAGCAGCTTTAGCTATAGAAAAAACAAAAGACAAGCTTCCTAAAAGATTGGTTTTGATTGCTCCGGCAACGGAAACTACCCGCTCTTTGGATGACTTTTGCAGACATTTAAAAATAAGCCCGAAACTTAGAAGGGAATTAGAAAATATTATAATATCGATAGATGGAAAACCGGCTGAGTGGTATTCGGTATCGCGTATCATACAGTCTATAACAGTTCCTACTCTTTGGCTGCATGATGTGAATGATAAGATTACTCCCTTTGAAGACATGAGACATCTGACAGAATTAAATCTTCCTCATGTTGAATTTGTACTTACCGAAGGGCTGGGGCATAGCTTATACAGGGATGAAACTGTGATGAACAGCATTGTTCATTTTCTTGCAAGCCTGAAAAATGAATGATTGATAATATGCCCTTAAACATCCCCCAGCTTGCTCTGCGGTTTGCGTAATGCAAATTGAGAGCTTCAAATTCGTAAATAGTAATAAATTTGGACAAAACGTAAGAATATGCGGACATTGAATGTTTCTATTTCAGACACTGAATTTAATCAGTTTGGTTTGCAGCAAGACGAACTTACTTTTACTAATTTGATTACTCTTATACGCAAACAGCTTATGCGGGAAAATTTAAACAAGTGTCTGGAGCTTGCTGAAAAATACGGACTCTCAAAAATGACTATGGACGAAATATCTGAAGAGGTAAAAGCTGTAAGACAAAATGCAAAAGGTCGTAATTGATACGAATGTTGTTGTTTCATCTCTCATTCAAAATGGCTATCCTTATCGGATTATCAATGAACTTTTTATTGAAGGCAAATTTCAGCTTTGTGTATCAGACCAAATAATGACGGAATATTTTGAAGTATTGGCGCGACCAAAGTTTGAAAAATTTCAAAACTTCTTTGTTCGTGCAGAATCTTTGCTTGCCGAAATTGAAACAGAAGCAAAAAAGTATTTTCCAACAGTTATCGTAAACCTGATTTCTGACAAGGACGACAATATTTTTCTGGAACTTGCAGATGAGTGTGATGCAGACTTTATTATAACAGGCAACACTACAGATTTTACAATGACTACTTATAAACGAACTAAGATTGTAACACCAAGAGAATATTGGGAATTGTACAAACCCGAGTAACCCGCACCCGGGGGAATTGCTTCGCCAAGCAACGCAAGGCTGCCAATGACGGCGACCTTCAAATGCACCCAACGGTAACTACTTGAAAAAACTTTTTGCTGTAATTGCTTTAATTACTATTTTTCCCCAAGATTTGTGAAAAAGTTATCTGCCATATTACTGATTGCTGTGTTCCTGTTTAATCTTTTTGGTTACAGGATGTTGTTTGATTTTGCTCAAAAGCAATCAGATATTCATCTCGAAGCTTCTCTTGATAAAAATGAGTATGATGAAGCTGAACTCATTACAATTAAAGTTCCTGTCTCTGTTGCATACCAGAATGACCAGGCAAATTTTGAAAGAGTAAATGGCGAATTGAAGGTTAACGGAAAAATATATAAGTACGTTAAGCGCCGAATGTCTGAGGGACAGCTTATTTTAATGTGTCTTCCCGACCATAAAAAAATGCAGCTTCAGTCTGCCAAAGATGACTTCTTTAAATACTCCAATGATTTGGTTCAAAATAACAATTCAAAAAAATCTGATCACTCAAAGGCCGGAGCATTTAAGAACCTTTTGAGTGAATATGATAACTATATTTCTGAATTTTCAACTGCATATTCAATTGTAAGAAATGTCTATTCTGCTTCACAGCAATTGGATTATTTACCATCCTCTCCCCATATTTCTCCTGAGCAGCCACCAGAGTTGTAATTTTTAAAAGCTTTGTTGTTTGATGCGGAAGTGAAAGTCAAAAAAGTAAAACGATATTTCTCTTATTAGCTACTGACTAATGACTTATTGACTTACTGACTTGACTGACTTTCCCTTTCCCCAAAGAGCAATCTGCACAAGTGTGCGACGCAACGATGTTACCATGAAAAACAGTAGCTGGTAACCAAAAATCTCTTAAAAAAAGTGTTCTTATTATTTATTGTGAGTATGAAAAAAGTGGGTTTTTCTATTTTAATTGTCGTGTTGTTTTCAGCCTGTAAAAATTCTGCCGGATATATTAAGGTAACACACAACCCAAAGCTGTACAGTGAAACGGTAAAAAAGCTGAATGATATTGTACTGGAAAACAACTTTCCGCCAATGATCGCAGCCCGTAATTATGCGTATGCCAACATTGCTGCTTACGAGGTAATTGCAGCAGGAGATAAACAATATAAGTCTTTGGCAGGTCAGATACATGATCTTAAATCTATGCCGAAACCAATTAAGGGAGATAAGGTAGATTTTCCTTTTGCTGCTTTGCTTGCTTTTTGTAAAGTAGGTAATGCGGTTACTTTTCCCGAAGGCAGTATGGATACTTATGTGGATGAACTGAAAAGCAAAGCAAAAGATGCGGGCATGCCTTCTGCTGTTTTTGATGCCAGTGTAAGTTATGCCAGCGTTGTAGGAGATACCATTTTGAGCTGGAGCAAAAAAGACAATTACGCTAAAATACGCAGCGCCAGCAAATTTACAGTTACCAATGAAGATGGCAGATGGGTGCCCACTCCACCTATGTATGCCCAGGCTGTAGAACCTCACTGGATGGAGATAAGAACGCTGGTGCTTGACTCAAGCTCTCAGTTTAAGCCTGTTCGCCCTCCTAAGTTTGGGCCTAAGGATTCCTCAAGCTTTTTTTATAAGGCTATGATGCTGGTGAAAAATACAGTAGATAGTTTAACACCTGAACAAAAACACATGGCTGATTTTTGGGATGACAACGCTTTTAAGCTGAACGTAAACGGGCATGTGATGTATGCGACAAAAAAGTTTTCGCCCGGCGGCCACTGGATGAATATAGTGGGTATAATCGCATCAAATAAAAAGGCTGATTTTAATACAACTGTCTCTGCTTATGCTGAAACTTCCATTGCTTTATTCGATGCATTCATTAGTTGCTGGGACGAAAAATTCCGCAGCAATTATATCAGGCCCGAGACAGCCATCAACAAATACGTGGACCCCGAATGGAAACCATATATCCAAACTCCTCCTTTTCCTGAATATACGAGCGGTCATGCAGTTATATCGGCTGCAGCGGCTGAAGTAATGACCCATTATTTTGGCGACCACATCAATTACACTGATACATCAGAACTTGAATTTGGTGTGGCTAACCGCTCATTCAAATCTGTTCGTGATGCATCTAACGAAGCAGGCGCATCACGGGTTTATGGTGGCATCCACTTCAAACACTCATGTGATGTCGGCCACGACGAAGGCGTTAAAGTAGGCCAACTGGTTTTACAACGTCTTAAAATGAAAGCATAAGCTTTTAAAACTAATTTTTTAAAAACTATTACAAACAACTGTTATGAAAAAAGTATTTATCAATTTAATTATTATCGTTACTATCATTTTCTTTTCTCAGAATGTTTTTGCCCAGGGCTGCGTAGCCATACGCAGCACCGGCGGTTATTGCAACATGCAACACGCTGACAGCAGCAAATGGCAATTAAATATTAGTAACCGTTATTACAAATCTTTTCGCCACTTTGTAGGCACAGCAGAACAAAAGCAGCGACAAAAATTAGGCACCGAAGTAATCAACCATGCATGGACTACTGATCTTTCCATAGTAAGAAAAATCAGCGCAAGATGGTCAATAATGGTAGACATGCCAATCGTAGACAATTCGCGTTCTTCTTTATACGAGCATGCAAATTTAGGAAGGTTCACCACTCATTCGTTTGGCGTAGGCGATATGCGCATTGCAGTGTACAGATGGCTGTGGAATCCCGAAAAATTGTATAAAGGAAATGTACAGGTGGGCTTAGGTATAAAACTGCCTACAGGCAACTACAACTACCAGGATTATTTTCACCTGACAGACAGCACAAAAAGATTAGGACCAGTTGACCAGTCTATACAGTTAGGTGACGGCGGCACAGGACTGACGCTCGAAATAAATGCCTTCTACAATCTGTCGCATTCTCTTAGTGTGTATGGCAACTTCTATTATCTCAGCAACCCCCGTGAACAAAACGGTGTTTCTACTGCAAGAGGCGGAGTGGCATCTGCCAGCGCTGTTGCTAACGGAAGCGATGTAATGAGCGTTCCCGATCAGTACATGATAAGAGGCGGGGCTAATTTCATGGTGCACAACTTAACTTTCTCAGCAGGCCTGCGTGAGGAATGTTTGCCCGTTCATGATTTAATTGGGGGAAGCAACGGTTTTAGAAGACCCGGCAAAATTTTATCAGTTGAGCCTGGAATAACCTATAATTTTCAGAAGGTGAACGTTTTCGCTTATGTACCGGTAGCTGTTTCACGCAACCGTACTCAAAGCGTACCTGATAAAATAACCACTGCCAAGACCGGAAAATTTACACAAGGCGACGCCGCATTTGCTGATTACAGTATCAATATCGGGGCTGCGTTCAGGTTTTAAAACTTCTATTTAACCTTTTTGGAACTGCTTAAAAAAATGAGCAGTTCCAAATTTTCTTAGCGCCTTTGTGGCAAAAAAAATGAACCCTTAAAACAAAACTGACAATGAAACTACTCTTTACAAACCGATTTCAATGCTTTCTTTTAACCATCTTCTGTTCGCTTTCGTTTAGTTGTTTGTATGCACAAACTGATATGGACGCTATTATGATGACAAAAAATAATTTTTGTACCGGCATTATGTACAGCAACAGCAGTTGGAAAAATTACTGGGAAGGAACCTTTAAAAGAGATAATAAAAACCTGGGAACAGTCAGCACGCAAATGTTGTCTGTAATGGGTAATTATGGCATTTCTGACAAGCTGAATTTTTTATTTTCTGTGCCATACATTGAAACCAAAGCTACGGCGGGCACACTGCATGGAATGAAAGGTGTACAGGATTTGTCTCTGGTGCTAAAATGGATGCCCATAGAAAAAGAACTGGGTAAGGGAACTTTTTCGTTATACGGAATTGGCGCTTTTTCTTTTCCGGTAACCAATTATATTGCTGACTTCATGCCTTTGTCAATTGGCATGCATAGCAAAACGCTTACTGCAAGGCTGATGGCCGATTACCAGTTGAGCAACTTTTTTGTGACAGCATCCGGTTCTTACACTTACAGAAGCAATATCAATATTGACCGTACATCTTATTATACAACCAACATTCACCTGACGAATGAAGTAGAAATGCCGGATATGGTTTACATCAATTTCAGAACAGGTTACAGAAGCGGCCGTTTGATTGCAGAAGCAGTCGTAACAAATATGACCACATTAAAAGGTTTTGATATCAGGAAAAATGATATGCCTTTTCCCAGCAATAAAATGAATGCTTTGACCGGTGGCGTTAATTTCAAATACAACATTGCCGCCGTTCCAGGTTTGTCACTTATTGCCAATGGCGGTTATGTGCTTGCAGGAAGAAATGTGGGACAATCCACTACTCTTGGCGGGGGTGCTTTTTACATCATCGACTTCTCTAAAAAAACAAAAAAAACTACATCAACTCCTAAAGCCCTATAACCATGAAAAAGATCATTTACCTAATCATCATCGTGTCGGCAGCAATTTCCTTCACACAACTTTCCTGTTCTAAAAATGTTGTTGGCAGAACCGATAATTCACCTGCATTATCACCGGCGAATATTGATCTAAAAGCAGGTACCTGGAAAACAATACTCTTGTCAAAACCTGATTCTTTTGCTGTTGCTGCACCCGTTGCTGTCAATTCTCCGCTTTATATTGGCGAACTGAATGAAGTAAAAGGCCTGCAGAAAAACCTAACAGACGACCAAAAAGCAAGCATCAAATACTGGAGCGCGGGTTCTGTGCTCAGGTGGAATGAAATCATGAGAGAACTGGTTGCAAGGCACAATTTGCCTCCATATCAAAATGAAGATGGAACTTATCCCGCTCCAAATTCTGCCAACCCCTTTAGCTATCCTATGTTCCCGTTCTCAAACCCGCCTTATGCTGCACGTGCTTATGCTTATGTGAGCGCTGCTCAATATGATGCACTGGTAGCAGCCTGGTATTATAAAAAGATGTATAACCGTGCAGCGCCATACAAAGTA
Source organism: uncultured Segetibacter sp. (assembly GCA_964251885.1). GTDB lineage: Bacteria > Bacteroidota > Bacteroidia > Chitinophagales > Chitinophagaceae > Segetibacter. Next base: position 15,281 of record CAXUMK010000099.1, read on the forward strand.
GATTCGTCTGTTGCCGCAATGGTACCAAAAAGCGATTTACCCTCTTATCCTTCAGAAGATGCAGTGGTAGCAGGCGTTACTGCAGAAATGATGAAACTGTTATTTCCTACAGAGATCGCTTATATAGAACAAAGAGCCGCAGAAGCAGAAAATTACCGCCTGATGGCTGGCGCCAATGTGCGCAGCGATATAGATGCAGGCGAAGCGCTGGGACGTGCGGTTGCCCGTGCATTTACAGCGCGTGGAAGAGCAGATAATGCAGGCAAAGCAATAGGCACACCAGCCGACTGGGCAAAACTTGAAACAGACTGCAAGGCAAGGGGCGAAATGCCGTGGTATAGTTTAGAGACGCCAAAACGTCCGCCAATGCTTCCTTTGTTTGGAAAAGTAAAGTCGTTTTTGTTTGACTCAGCAACCTGCGTTGCGCTTGTCCCGGGACCTCCGCCTTTAACCGGAACCGATCAATTTAAAAAGGAGACAGATGAGATTTATCAAATGGTAAAAAACCCTTCGAGGGAGCAAATGAGGGTTGTGCAATTCTGGGCTGACGGAGCAGGCACTTATACACCCGGCGGTCATTGGAATGCTATTGCATCAGAAGATTTTATAGCAAAGAATTTCAGCGAAGTACGCTGGGCACGTAACCTGGCGTTATTAAATATGGCCTTGATGGATGCGGGCATTGTTTGCTGGAATACCAAATATTACTACTACAATCAAAGACCAACACAGGCAAACCCGGCTATTAAAACGCTTACCGGGGTTCCTAACTTTCCCTCCTATATTTCCGGGCATTCTACTTTTAGCGGCGCTGCGGCCGAAATTCTTGCGCACATCGTGCCCGAAAAGGCAGCAGCTTATTTGGCAATGGCACAGGAAGCATCTATGTCGCGTATGTATGCCGGCATACATTACAGAAGCGATTGCTTTACAGGTCTTGCTACCGGTAAAATGGTGGGCGACTATGCAGTTAAAAGAGCTAAGACTGACGGGGCGGAGTAAACGCTAAAGTCTTTTGAATTAAGTTTGAAAACAAATGCCTTCTGTTGTGACAGAAGGCATTTGTTTTTATAATAAGAGCACCACAGTTATACTGCCAGCCGAATAAGAATGTACAATGATTTTTTTTGAGCCCGGCAGAATTGCTACTATGAATCATCGTTGCGTCGCACTCTTGTACAATTTCTCCGGTATTCAGCTATGCAAATGCATAAAGCGCAAAATATAACTTGCAGATTCAGTACAAAAATTTTCACCCAAAAATTACACTGAAAGCTCTCCTTCTATAGAATCATCAAGTGTTTTACCTAATATAGCGCCGGCAGCCATTTTTGCAAAAGCTACCATATTTCCATGCTTGTTATCCCAATAATATCCTTGTGTTGTTTCTACTTTTATTGCCGTTATTCTTGGATCATCCACCCCGCCGGTAAACCAGGTTTTAACTATTGGCTCCCAAAGTTCTTTTATCAGTTCTTTGTCGGTTGAAATAGTAGCTGTTCCATATATGCTTAAGAAACCGGAATGCGCAGAGCCTTGAAATAAAAGCTGCACATGATTGTCGGCCTCTATGTGCTGGTTTTTGTGACTGTCATTTGCACTCAAAAACCAGAAGTTTCCTTCTTCATCTATTTTTTGTGCCGACATTGGGCGCACTGTTACCGGGCTTCCGGTTGTTATTTTAGTGCAGAAAAAGCACGTGTCGTTTTTACTTGCAAGTTCTTTTATTTTTTGCCCCGCTTCTGAGCCTTGCATGTCTTTGTGGTTTTCTTCAGGCTGCTGCTTGTTTATGCTGTCCATTGTGTATGATTTTATTTGATATTTACCAACAAGCTGCATTTTGTTTTGTTCAATTGAAAAAAGTTATAGCCAGAAAGTAAATACTCCTTGTACAAAAAGTTTTTACTGTACCCAACTTTACGCAAAGGACAATTGCTTAACTTCCCCCTTATTTTTTAAGGCCAACCTCTTACCATGAAACTGACACTGTTTATTTCTGTTCTTTTTCTTACCGCAACTTCCTTTTGCCAGGAAAAAATTGCTCCTTCTGACAGTTTTATTATCGAGGGGAAAATAAAAAACACAAAGACCTTTTCAGTTCATGATCTTGACAGTTTTGCATCAGAAACACTGGGCGATATAAATACTGTCAATCACCTCGGTGAAGTAAAATCTAGTCGAAAAAATGTAAAAGGGATTTTGCTTAAAAACATACTGGCAAAAGTGCAATTAGACGTTAGCAAGCCTAAAGAATTATTTAGTTGCTATTTTGTTCTAGAGGGAACTGATGGATATAAAGTTGTACTTTCTTATAGTGAGGTTTTCAATAACAACACTATCTACATCATTACAGAAAGCAATGGGAAAAACTGGTTACAAATAGAAGACCGTGTTGCAGTCCTTATGCTTATGGAACCCCATAAAGGACACATTGCAATGAAAGAATTGTATAAATTGAAGGTTGAAAGAGTGATTTGAGAAACGGGGGAAACTAAATCACCGTTGCTTAAAAATAACATGACGGGAAAATAAGTAAGTTGTTCGTCATTGCGAAATACGAAGCAATCCCATTTGTGTTTGAACAGGCTTACTATTACGGGATTCGTCGTTCCTCCTGCCAATGACAGATTTAAAAATTTGGTGGAAATGGCTTTTTGAAATAACGGTTTTAAAGCCTGAAAGGCTTTAATTAAAATAGCCACCGGTGCAACCGGTGGACAAAGATCAAAGACGGGATCACAACCCTGAAAGGGTTGAATTTTTTCCTGCCCGGTTCTATTTATTCAACCCTTTCAGGGTTGTAATACAACTTCTTGCTTTGTCCATAGGTTGCACCTATGGCTATTCAGATTGTACCCCCTTCGGGGTAGAAAACTGTAAGTTGATGAAACGCAAACTATATTACGTCATCTTCAAAGAACTTGTTTGGAAACCAAAAATCAATTACTCGCAATGACGGCTATCTTTTGCCGAAGCAAGTACCTTCAGAGGAAGTGTGCGACGCAACGATGATTCATAGTAGC
>CAXUMK010000100.1:0-18123 GCA_964251885.1 uncultured Segetibacter sp.
AAGAAACAATACTCTTTTTACATTATTTAATAGGTTAATTGAGGATTCGATATTATTAATTCTTTTGCCGATGTCGTTTTGAAGTGTGCTACTTGTACTAATAGGGTTGCAAAAAACACAATCTAAAGGTATAGACCCATTTAAAATGCTAGATATTCTTGTTTGAAGCGCGACTGTATTAATATCACTGGCCACATTATTATAAAGAAGTTCCTTTCCCATTAAATAAGTCAGAGCATCTTTATTGATAGTGGGATCAACTAATAATTGCTTAAAAGTTAACGAATCCAAATTTGGTATTGCTGCTGTCATCGCGGCGGTATTTGTTGTAACCGTCAAATTATAGGTATTTGCGGCAGCTGAATAAAGATTATATTCGGATAATAGATTTGAGTTGAAGCTCGTCAGAAAAGCAGATTGATTTGTAGTAAATTCATAGGTGGTATAATAACCGAATACAAGGCTGCCAAATATTTTTTTCATACTTGCTTCAAAATCAGTTAAAGACTCTGTTGCTTTTGCCAAAGCTGCTGCTCTATCCGTTGCGGTAAATGCTGTTTGGCTCAAGTAAAAATTATCAAAAAAGCCAATGACAGATGGTCCTAACTTCTTTTGAGTAAAAATTATAAAATAAGATGCCGATGGTTCGAGCATATATTCATCATCAAATGTTAAAAAAAGGAAAGTCTTTTCTCCTATTTTTCGTATGTAATAATAGTTTGCGGGGATTTCCGGTGCAATGTATGTTCCCTTACCTTTAGAGATGTACTTACCAATAGTCTCAGACAATCCAAAATACTTATACTTTTTTATGAAATGTATTTTACTGACTTCGTCTGCATCAATAGGAACTTTTATGGTAAAGGCTTGGTTGTAAGGCATTACTTTCGAAGCTGTGTTAGTTATAGAATCAATCTCAATAACATCAGTCTGGCAATAGGATTTAAGGCTTACGAAAAATATAAGCAATAATGTAAAAAGCCCTTTTTTCAAATTCATATCAAATAGTTGTATTAACAACAAAATAAATTGCAATAATTGCTTTTTAAAAGGGTGTTTTTCACGGAAATCATGTGAAAAACACCCTTTTATCTAATCCATTATTTAGTGACGACGAATTCTGGTAGGTATCTTACGGTTACCACACACGTTAAGGCTTGTCGATCCCAGGAAGTAGAAAACCTTGGCATGGCCGAAGTTTACTATTCAAAAAATTATTCTGATGTTCAAAAATTTTCTGTAAAGTAGACCAAAGCATTTTAGCCTAAGCCATGAATGCCTTTTATCATACGGTTCATATTATCCAATCATGCTTTTTTTAAATTTTTAAGTAATAAAATAGTTTTGGAGATTGGGCATTGTAGCTGTCTCTATTTTTTCGGTTTTGTCTTTGCTATTCTCTTATAAATGTGCTTCATCCACTTTCGGATTAACTTATCAAAATAGTAAATCACATCATGAGTTTCACGCGTGTTATATCTGTGTAATGATTTAGTCATCCCCAATTGGTCAAAATTTCCGATCCGTCATCCCGCGAGGCGATGGATTTATACTCCAAAAATTACCGGTAGTTATTTTAAAAATCACAACTCCTAATTGAGATTTAAATCGATAACAGCAAAAAATATCTTCTACCCTTCTCTGTGAATTAATTTTGTGGAATGTCTGTTTGTTTTGTACTCTTACTATAATATCCTGTCCCTGTTTTTTCAAAGTAATTTTTAAAAATATTTTCCAGGTTTTTTATTAGCTTTTCATTTGTACTGTAAAAACAGGTAGTTGTATCATTATCAGAACCATTATATAGGTTAGAAAAAAGAATGAGACACTTACCTTCGTACTTGGTTGGCCCTTCTTTGCCAGTAGGAATACTGGCAATAAATTGAAAAGGAATCGAATCTTTAAATCTTACACTTTTGCTACCTAACCTACTTAAAAAGTCTCTATAATCTCCTTCATTCCTTCCTTCCAGATAATTTATTAGCGAAACCTTACCTCTTGCATCATTTATATCTTCATCTTTTGTTTCTTCATCTTCATTTTTAAAAAAATAGTAATAGTCGTTCCCTACTTTATTAAAGTCGAACTGCTCTTCACTGTACTTGTACTTACCTTTTACACGACGATTCTTATCAAGGATTTTTCCTATCATTGTACTGTATTGCTCCTTTGGCAGACTTAAAATCTGTGTTCTCTCCGCTAATGAGCCGACATTATTTATAAGCAAGTCTCTTATCGCCTCAATTTTATCCCTTATCGATTTCATGGGTTTCCCCTTTAGGTCCATATAAGTGTTAATTGGCTCAGTTGTCTCGTAGTAATAAAGGCTTGCTATTTCGTGTGCTAATAGGTTACCGTAGTTCAACGGCATGGTCATAACCCACAAATTGTTATTTTTATTTTTAACAGCATGGAGGTATATTTCTTCAATCTTTTCAAGCCTATCCTTCAATCCCTGAATTGGAACAAGGGATGAGTATTGTTGTAAAAGCTGTTCTAATGTTTTAGTTGAATTGTCAATACTGATGACAAAATTATTCATTTTGCCAACAGAAGAATTAAGGTTTTCAATTTTTTCATTAGACTGCTGTTGATTAATGTCAGACTCCTGCTTTACATAAATAAATATGATCCAGCTTAAAACAATACCAATTAAGCCAATGAAAATACTGACAGGTTCTACACCATCTATTAACTTTTGTCCGTCTTTTAACTTTTGTAGGTATTCAACACGAATCCCTAGTATTTTCAACACAGTTACGATTACTACTCCATACAAGGAAACAGAAAAAAACAGGAGTATAGTTTCCCCTCTCAGTTTTAAATTTTTCAATTCTTTTGCACTACCTGGTAGTATAAATTTTAAAATCCTCTTCGTAAGTAGTGAATTAACCCATTTAAGTATTTTTAATAAAAATTGATTGAGCTTTTCCGATATTTTTCTCATAATATTTATTATTAGTTATAATATAGCAATGATTAATAGTGAAATATTTTTCTTGCTAGACCTTATGTATCTCACATAACATTAGCAGTTTCCACAGAATACAAAACCGCTATAAGTATTGGAGCAATCCTTTGAGTGTGGAAACAACCTATATAAAATCGCTTCGATGATCTTTTGAGCGTAATGCGTTTCCACGTTAAGTTTTATTCAGAGTACAAATAAAGAACGGTTATTATTTTTTTCAATTATCTCTTCGCCAATGCAAGCAGTTAGTACCCATCAGGCTACTCGAGTCATTGTATATTCAACAGAATAGTATTAACTAATGAAATTAAAATAAATATAATATAACAGATAGACGCTAAAAAACTATACTACCTCTTACAAACTTTGCTAAATGGGATAACTTTTAAAAACTGGTGACGTTGGGGGAGACTATAACTAAACTAAGATAAAACCTCTTTTCAATATTTGCAAGAAAGGAAATTGAATATCTTAAAAATTTCTGCAGTACTGTGCTGACAACGAAAATCAGTCAGGCTTTTAGAGAAAATCGGCTAAAATTTATTAATACAATTCGCTTATAGGATGACAAAGAAGAATTGCGCTTTTATAGCAACTAAAAAAATTTGGATCATATCTTATTAAAGGGTGCTTCTGGCCATTTGTAACAGTAATAATTGTATAACTACTTGAGATATGAAAGTCATAAAACGATTAATTAGAGTAGATGCCTGGAAGCTTCGCTTTTCAAATACCTAACCATTCTGGCTTTCCATTCATCTTTCAGAAACACTTAAACAAGAATTAATCTTTATAAGAGCAGTGTTCTTTAAAAATCATAAGGGCTTTACTTTCGTAAAGCCCTGTTATATAGGAATTTGAATTTAAAATGCGGGTTATAAACCTCAAAACAAATTAAACAATATTCCTTTCATTATCTTTAATATTAGTAAGTTTTTTAATTATTATTACAAATGTAATATCAAAAATGTTACCAAATTTAAAAAAAAGAGAGAACTTTACCGTAGTTGAATTTTACTTCACGCAACGGTTTCTTGAACTGGTTAACTATAAAACGATTGATACTTATCGGGTTAGATTAAATAATCCCAGAACAATTCTCACTGAATTTACCCAAGTTCTTCTTGATTGGCATAAAGGCAAAGTCAAAGACTTCGCTACTGTTAATTCTGTCAAAGAAGAACTGCAATCTTTATTGGAAACAGAAGAAGAGCTTTCATTTATATCTTTAAATAAAAATTCGTATTTAGGACTTTTAAATAGTTGCTCTAAAGATGGTTACCTGCAGACATTTTATGCTACAGAGTTGATTATTAAGGATAACATTGAGTATAAACAAAGCCTAATATTAGCAGTGGAATTTGAAATTACAGACTTAAATAAAAAAACTTTAACGCCTACTTCTTTAACCAGGCTTAACAGAATTATAGGCTATTTCGCCAGTGAGTTGATTAATTTAGAATATTCAAAAAACTACTTGTATCATTTATTTTGGGCTCTTTTTAGTCAACAATCTAAGTTTCAAGTGCAATATACCTTTGCTGATAGTTTTTCAAAAATAACAGATAAAATTTTGGGAGGTGAGCAGGAGCATTATCACTTATTTTTTAAAGCCAAATTCTCAAGCACTTTAAATAAAACAATTAAACAGCGAATTGTAGAATTATCACCAGCTATAGATATAGCTAAAACATTAAATGAAACAAGTAAAACGACAAGGAAGTTTTTAAACGAACTCAGAAAAGAATATAATGAAATTTTTTGCCTTGAAACAATGGCATTCGATCATTACTCTGCTATTAAAAGGGCAAAGAGCAAAATTTCTGAAGTAATGGACTTACTTCATCTTGGTTACAATCAAACCGGTTTTAAATTATATAAAGAAGTGTTGCTGATTGGAGAGCATGAGCCTGAAAAAGCAGATACGCATCCAATCTATTATCAAATTGATGGAAATTATGACTCCAGCAATATGGTATATGAAAACTTTGTAGCAAAACTATTAAGCATACATGAAAGTGACGTTATTTCCGTAGAAACAAAGGAAAAAATTAAATCCGCAATAAGGTATTTTAGACTTGCAGCAGAATCTTATGAGATAGAACAAAAGTTTATAAATTACTGGATAGGTATTGAATACATATTCTCCAACTATGATGCATCTTCTTCCACTTTTGCACGGTTTAAAGAATTTTTTTCTACTATTCATAGTATAAGCTATAACAAAAGTATTATTGTAGAGTTTCATAATGACATAAATAGATTAAAGGTTGGCAGCAAAATCGCGGGGTATACAGAAGATATGTCTTATTTGGAGGATGAAAAAACCTATGATTTCATAATTAGTCAATTAATAAGTGACGAACCCCTACTTGCTTACAGAGCTTTTGAAATCAAGGAGCATATCTTCAACAATAAAAATTTGTTAGTTAATTTAAACAGGCATAGAAAAGGTTTACAGACACATTTGGTAAGGATATACAGGGTGCGGAATGAAATTATTCATGAAGCTGCTATTAAACCTAATATTGAAAATTTAACTTCCAATATTCGTTATTATTTGGCTTATATTATTAATTCTATTTTAGATTTTTTTATCGATTGTCCTATCCAAAATAATATTGAGGGGAAGCTTACGCTGGATGATTTCTTTACATTGCAACAAGTTATTTATCATGACATAATTAGTAACCCAAAAGATTTAAAAAAGATCTTTTCCGTAAATAGTGTTTATTAAACGCAGTAAGTTAAATGGATTAATCATAATATCAAAGGCAGCTACATAAATATCCCATAGAACACTTTGGAGAACGATAGTTTGACTGGTAACCGAAGTTCATTATTTATTCAAATATTAAAATTTATTTTTATACTTGCAAGAGTTCACCGAGGGAAGCAAAGCCTATAACTATTTATTTCTTTTCAAGTTTTCGGTGAATTAGAGAAATCGTGGACATTATATCCAAAGCATCGCTTTCATTTATTTCCCAAATAATTTTGGGCGCATGAGCTGTAGTATTTCTAAACATTCCAAAAATACCTTTTATTAAATTAGCTAATCCTTTATGTTCACTTTCTTCTGTTTCATTGGAAAGGTTGTTTATTTTTATAAGAGGATTTTTAATTGAAAATGCAGTGTCAACTAACTCGCCTCCGTCTGATGTTAAATTAGCTTTTTGTCTTATAGTCTCAGCAATACTTTTAACAGCTTCGAAAACGCTATGAAAGTAATTCTGTGCTAATAATTCAGCTTTACAATATTCATAAATCTTAGAATGAGCATTTCTTTGTTCAAGTTTGCTTTTAAATCTATTTGCTCTTTCTTCTGCTTCTGAAATTGTCGTCGCTGATGAAGTCAAAATAAATTTTCCTCTCGGAGAAAGCTCTAAACCTATGAAGGATAGTCTTTTGTTTAATTCAAATCGTGTGTCTTCGTATTGTTCGCTTCTACCAACAAATCGTGCTGGGTCCATTGATTTATTTATGAAACGAAGTATGTTATTAGATATTTGTGTTTTGTTCTGATAGTTCGCAAAAGCATCATGTAATCTCTTCCATTTTGTCATTAAAGGCTCGACATCTATAATATCCACTTCTTGCAAAAACTTTCCTATTTCAGTACCTGTCAAGCCATTAGTTGTATCTCCTAAAACTTTACTTATACCTTCTAAAACGCTTCCGCTAATTGGTCGTCGCCGCGTACTCATAGTTTTTAAAAATGGCATGTAACGAACTGGTATTGTCAGTGGGGTATTTGAAAACCCTCCGCCTGCTAACCTCCGTTCATTGTTTATTCAAAGATTAAGAATTTATTCTGATGTTCAAAAGAGTTCTTACGCCCGAACCGAAGCTGATAGCGATATTCAGCCGACTGCTCCAACGTCCAGCCCCACTATTGGTAATACTCTTGTTGAACCGAACCGGCAAGCCGGAAACTTTTGTAACTTGCTTACTGTGAGTAAACCTTCTAAAAACAAGCGGAATTTTGATTTCCAGATAGTTAAAACAAGAAACGGTCTACTTTGCACCCTATAGTCGAAAACGCTTCGGTCAACAGGGAGTAGAACAAAAAGCCCCGCTACCTCATAGGCAACGGGGTTTAATTTTGGGGCTTTTCGTCTACTCCACTTAATGTTAGCGGCAGACAATGTGAAAGAATAGTTTCAGCTTCCAATAAGAAGCAGCGGAGAGAGTTTGGCTATAATGTCTAAAACAGGCTTGGCGACTTCTCCTATGGTTGTTGCCGTGTCTTTAATGCCTTCCAATGCAAGCTTATACCAAGACTTTCGTGGTTTAGGACTTGCGATTTCTTCACTAAGTGTTTTTACATCCTTAGCCATATTTTCAACCTTCGGCTGGTCAACACGAGAACTTAAGGCTGTTATCTGTTCGGTTAATTGCTTTACTAATTCCTTAATATCATCAGAAGCACTTGACGAGTTTAAATTCTGATTTACGCTGTTAGTAACATTTTCCATATAGTTGGCAATGTTAACCATACCAACTTGGCTATTATTACCAATGTTGACATTTTTGCTGTAGTCATTGTTTGTCATATAAGTGATTGTTTCTTTTAAGCGGTAGCGGTCAATGTTTACAAGTTCTAATAAACCCGGTCTTCCAGATAATCCAAGAATATTGTTTTTGATTGAGCCAATCTCTGTCAAAAGGCTCTCAATTTCTTGAGATGTTTGGCGGGCAATTGCCTGTATTGATTGAATTGTTTTGCCCTCGTCTGGATTATCTGGATTATAGTAATATGTGTCGAATCCTTGAAAGCTGGTGTATTTATAAAGAGCGGATTGTAGTCTTGCTATAGACTGATTAACCAACTCAACAATTTTACCTTCACGTTCTTCTAATAAACCGAATAAACTTTCCCAGTCATTTTTATATTTCACATGCGGGTCTAATTTTTCCGCAATTTCGTTTTCGTATTGTATCCGAAGCGTCTTAAGTTGTCCGCAAATGTCACCAGCTTCACGCATTGAAAAGTGATGTCGTGTTCGTAAACTTTCTAATTCAGATGCCAAAGCAGGCAACTTATTTGGTGATAAGTCTTGCTCTGTTAGCGATTTATATTTTACAAGTATCCCGAGTACTCCGGTAAATGCTTGGTCAACTACTCTTGCAACTTCATTTATAAAAATTAGAATACTGCGAAGGTCTTCCGAGGATTTCTCCTCATCTTGAGTTGCTACTTTAATTACGTCTCGCAGATTGCTTATGAGGCTCTTAAAAGTGATAGGCATAACCCGTTAGTTTTTATGAAAAATTAAACAATATTCAAAAATCAGTCGTTTTGTTTTCCGCTAACGAACAAGTATTCCAATGTTGGTAGATTTGAAAACCTCCGCCCGGCGACCGAGGTTCCCTATTTATTCAAAGATGAAAATTTATTCTGATGTTCAAAAGACCTCCTTTCGCTAAACCAAAGATGATAGCGATATACTGCCGATTGCTCCAACGTCCAGCCCCACTATTGGCAATACTCTTGTTGAACCGAACCGGCAAGCCGGAAACTTTTGTAACTTGCTTACTGTGAGTAAACCTTCTAAAAACAAGCGGAATTTTGATTTCCAGATAGTTAAAACAAGAAACGGTCTACTTTGCACCCTATAGTCGAAAACGCTTCGGTCAACAGGGAGTAGAACAAAAAGCCCCGCTACCTCATAGGCAACGGGGTTTAATTTTGGGGCTTTTCGTCTACTCCACTTAATGTTGGCGGTACACCTTTTTCACGCTGCATTTGTTTGATTTAAAAAATCACTAAACTTATTACATATAATTTGAACCTTATAATCAGGCGAAACGATTACGTTCTGTCCTTCATTTTTATAAATGATTCCTTTTGGAGAACCCCAATGCAAGATAAAATCAAACATGAATTGCTCGTCATTGAACGTTGGATTGATTACGATAATTTCCAGTTTTTGGTTATATTTTCTGGCATTTCTTATTATATCATTGATATGTTCATCACCAAATGAGTAACCGATTATATAAAGTACATCTGTTTCTATGCAATCTCTATCAAAAGCAGAAAGCATTTGCCTAAATGGTGATGTAGCGGTCTTTTGAACTTTTTGATAGCCTGTAATAATATTTGTCAGAAGAAGTCTTCTATTACTTTCTATTTCAATTATTGCGGCTTTATCATTTGTTTCTGGTACACCGGATAAATAATATTGATAGCCGGGCATATCATTTCCATTCTCATTGTAAATTGACCAATATGCTGAGCCATGCAAATTATAATGAACATTACATGAAAAGTCTGTAACAATTCTATTTATATTTGGGGCAATTAATTCTCCGGGTTTTGTGCTTAAACCGTCCAAATCAAACCCTTCAAAAACATCAATTCCGTCATTTTGTAATAGTACCTTAAACATTCTATCATAATTAAGTGTGTACATTCTCAAGGATGAATTTCCGTTTGCCAATCTTCTTGCCCAATTACAAAATTTTCTATTAATTTCTTCATTAACCTCTTTAAAAATGACATTGTGACCAGATGTGTAATAACTATATTTCGAAACATGTCCAACAATGCCACTTAATAATTCATCCAAAAACATCTCATAATATTTCTGATTAGGATGGATACCTTTCGAAATGAAATCTTCCTTTAATAAAGGAAACCCTGGAATTGATATCGAATAAAAGTTCGTGACTGGATTTGGTTCTGTGTGTTCAAAAAAATGATAGTCACTAATTGAATTGTCAAGATTTGCAACTGACAGTAAACTTCTTGAATTTTTACTTTGTTTTATTGACCAATAAGAGTATAAGTCCTCAAGGATGTTAATAATAGTCTCAAAGTTTACATTCTCTTTATTCTTTGAAAGTAATTTTTGATAGATTTTGTTGGTGATGTTTTCACCATTAGCATTTTTAAAGCCGGTTGCAGTTATTAAATGGGTAAGGCAACAAACCCTATTCCTTATTTCATCGGAGCCATGTTCCGGAATAAAAGTTAATTTATCTCTATTGCAAATTGTCTTGGGTGCCCCCCAATCTAGTACAGCTCCTGCACCAAACAAAATCGCAACTTTCTTTCTTATCATTAAATTAAGTTATCTGACTTAAAGGGTTCAAATAGGGTTACCGCCAATACGAATATACGCTTACATTACAATAATCCTAATAAAAAATGATTGATTATCAATACTCTTCTTTTCGCTTTTTCATATTGTTGCGACTAAAATAGGATGTTTACAAACTCACTTTTATTAAACCATATAAAGGAGTAAAGGCATCATAACGCCTTCTCCGGCAAAAAATCTTTAGGAGAGCATTCAAAGAGTTTAGCTAACTCATTTATGTGGGAGGTATTATACTTGGCTCTAAAGTTTGGGCTTTCAATATGACCTATATATCCTTTCGATTAATTTAAATGAAGTGCAATATCGTCCTGAGAAAGATCTTTTTTCATACGCATTTCCCTCACCTGATTTATTATAAACCAATCGATATTATTTTTCAGGTTTGTCTTGCTCATTTATAATTGCAAGCAACCCAAAGAAATTATTTGCCATGCCTATACAGGTATAGGTAATTTTATTATATTTACTGTTTAAATGCTTTGAATTAATGTTCAAGCATTTTTGAAAGATATTTTCGCGATTTTCTTCAATAAATTATTTTGAAGCAATTCGCTTTGAGTCTCGTCTTGAAACCTCGGAAATTTCTAAGACCGCGAGATGATAAGTAAAGAGCTCATGCTACGGCGTGGGCTCAATCTTATTCGTGGTCAGGTTCTCCTAGGTACCTAGTAGCGGTAAGTTGAGTTCCACGCTTTTTTTTCTTTGTTGTGCTGCTCGCTCAAGACTCTGTAACTGTTTTCAACCTTATTTTTAAAAGTCATTCTTAAGCAGTGCTACAGCAGAGTCGCAATAACATCCACTTACAGGCACAGGCTTTCCAGTCGGGAGATATTACAGCCTTCAATTATTTTTTCGACCTGCACTATCCTGCAGTTTGTTACTTCGCTTCCAGCCTGCTAAAAGACCAGTCTGCCGCAGAAGAAATAACCGACGATGCATTTATAAAGCTGTGGCAGCGACATCATTTATGCGATACTCCAGAGGCTATCAAAGGCTTTTTATACCGAACAGTGCGTAATGCAGCGATAGATGTCATACGTCGCGCAAAAACACAGTCTTCACTGCAAAAACAATATCAAAACACTGTCGAGGCAACTGCACCTTATATCTTACAACATATTATAAGGGCAGAAACACTTGCACAGGTCTATGCCGCTTTTGACATCCTTCCCACTAAATGCAGAGAAGTATTTACCCGTTTGTATATCGAAGGAAAAACTTATGAAGAAACTGCTGCAGAACTGCAATTGTCGGTTAATAATGTTCGTAACCATAAAATGAGAGCGCTGACATTGTTGCGCGGCCAGTTAGGCAACTTAATGGTACTGCTGGTTTGCACTTATTTTCTAAATGCATCTGTTATATAAAACCATAACGAAACACATCTTAGAAGCAGCCAGCGTTCAATTACAGAGATTATATTAAAAGACTACTGATGCCAAATTTAAAAGATGATAAGCGTCGTAAGCAAAGCCGTTATAAAGAAAGTTTGCCGGCTACATCTACAGTAAAGCCTCACTAAATGCACTTTCTATAAGCTCTTGTTCGTCCCGTGGTATTTTATATTTTACTGCAATTTTTCTCCAACCGGCAACGGATTTTTTTACCTGCTGCAAAATTTCGTTGGCTCTTTTAGAAGTCACTCTAAAATACTTTGCTACTGAAAGCGCCAGGTCGAAATCGAGGGAGTTATCCGTTTCTGAAATGTTTAAAGTAAGTCCTTTGCCGAAATAAACAGGGTTAACGTCATAGGCGGGTGAAAGAGTCCATCCTGCCTTTGCTAAGAGAAAACCATGATTTCGCAGGTGATCATCGGTATTTTTAACAGCAATATTAAATACAATTCTTCGCCACAGTTCTTCGAGGTCAGTATTTACCTGTGCACCATTTTGCATGATGAATTCCGCAAGGGCGAGGTAAGAAACGCCTTCTGCTCCATCACTATAACCGAGCAAGGTCATAGCAGAAGCAAAGTGAAGTCTTTCATCTCCCTGCCGGTCGAAGCGTTTGGATAAGAAACTATGGTGTTTGCTGTTAAACCGCTGCACCTTTGCCTCACCAACCACAACACCCGCCTGCTTTGCCAGTTGAAAAGCCACCATTTCCCACGCACCCATGTCTGTTTTATCATTCACACTCGGAAACTTGGCAATCCAAAGATTATTTTTCCCGTCGAGAACACTTGCCTTTGGCCGGGCACCGCCAAGCGAAGCGCCGGGAGCTATCAGCAGGTTGATCCATTTTAGCGATTCTTCATCCTGCAGGGCACCTTTTTCCAATTGTAAGCTTGCATGCTCTAATTCTCTCAGCGTAGTCCAGGGAGGCGCTGCAAGGCCTTTATTATCGTTTAAAAAAGGGCCTTCTTTTTCTATTTTAAAGCGAAGCGCTCCCATGCGGTGGGCATCAAAAACACCTAACAGGTAATCTTCTTCAAAAAGATTCTTACGTTTTCGGTCTTCTTTTTTTGCCAGCAAGGCTTCCCTCCTGTCCATTAGTACCCTGCCCCAGCGGTCGGGGGAAGAATCTAAAAAAATTCCGAAGTTCTTTTTGTTGTTGGAGAGATATTGAGGACCGGTATATAATTGCAGTTCAGGATCAATTGCCTGGGCTAAATTGCTATTCAGCCAGTTTCTTTCGTAGGCAAAAGAAAACAGTTCCCTGCCCTTTGTATGAGCAGCAGACAGGGTTCCCATAAGTGTGGGAGTATTCAAGCCGGCCCAATCTGCATATACTAAAATATCCATAACTATTGCTTAGGCGCTCTTTTTTTAATAATAAGTCCTGTGTCCTGTATTTTACGACCCACTTCATCATCTTCACCCAGTTTCAACAAGTCCTTTTCAAATCCTAAAACGAACAGAACCTGTGCGTATGCCGCTAAAGACACGTGAGCCGCTCCCTTTTCAATGTTCCAAAGGGTAGTGCGGTTAATACCGGCTCTCTCTGCTACCTGTGCTGCAGTAAGCTTGCGCCTGAGTCGGGCAAGCTTTAAATTCTCGCCCACTTTTTCTAAAACTGTTTGTAGCCGGGGTAAAACTGTAATGGTTCGCTCTTTCATAATGTTTACTATAATCTACAAATTTAGTAAAAAGTGTTTATTATAATCAACATAAAAGGTAAATATAATAATTGAAGGATTAGGATAAGCTTCTATCGGAATACCTGGAAATGAAAAATTAAAATCACTTGTCTCCGCAACATGAAAATTTTTTTGTAATTTTTTGTGATGAAAACAGGATGTGTGCGTTTTAAACAAAATAAGGCTGCTAAATATCCTCCACGTCTTTAAATTGTGCCATCCGTTGACTTAACAATACTGTTATGGATTTAAATCAATTCTCTGCAGACGATTCGGAATTTGAGCCGGCTCACCGGACAGCCTATTTAATAGCAGCTTATATACAACAAAACCTAAGTCCTGCCGAACGGGACGAATTGGATGATTGGGCAGGAGCAAGCAAAGAAAATCTTTTATTGTTTGAAGAACTAACTGATGATGACCAACGGAATAAGACGCTGAAATGGTTTCATAAACTGGATGTAGAGAAAGCCAAAAGACGGGTGCATGCAAAGATGGATATTAAAACATCAAGCCCTTTTTGGAATAGGATGATGCCTTATACCGTTGCTGCTTCCGTTTTAATAATTGCACTCGCAGCATGGTTTTACCAGCATCAAAAGAATTCCGTTCCCGTGATAACAAACAAACCCCCAACCTTTGAACCAGTACCTGGCGGCAATAAAGCTATCCTGACGTTAGCCAATGGCAAACGCATTGTTTTGGATAGCGCCGCCAATGGTTCGCTGGGAAAAGAAGGAATTTCAACCATTACCAAAAATGATAGCTTATTAACCTACCAGGCATTGGCAAATCAGGCAACTCAACCTGAAGCGATCAACACCATTATGATACCACGTGGAGGAAAATACCAGCTTGTCTTATCAGACGGCACGAAAGTGTGGTTGAATGCGGCTTCATCACTAAAGTATCCCGCAGTATTTACTGGTATGGAAAGAAGGGTTCGGTTGACAGGTGAAGGCTATTTTGAAGTAGCAAAAAATAAAGAAATGCCTTTTCATGTAGAGGCTGCAGAAGCTGACATAACAGTTTTGGGAACTCATTTTAACGTGAGGTCGTATGAAGATGAAGAAGATATGGAAACAACACTTTTGGAAGGCAGTGTGCGGGTAAAAAATAGAGATAAACAAGCAGAGTTAAAGCCTGGTGAGCAGGCTACAGTAAAAAAAGGTGGGCGAGAAAATATTATTGTATTGAAAAACATAGATACCGAAAAGGTGTCCGCATGGAAAGACGGTTTATTCGTTTTTAGAAACGATGATCTGAAAAACATCATGCAATCCCTTGGCAACTGGTATGATATCAATATTGTATACAGTTCAAATATTTCAAGACATTTCAGCGGAACCTTTAGCCGCAAAGAATCTCTCTCTGCAATTCTAAAATATTTTGAAGGCACGAATGAGGTGCATTTTAAAATGAAGGACAAAGTATTAACCGTATATCCCTGAATAACTACCCAGCTAACGATTTTTCCCCTTCCATATTGAAGCAGATCTTACAGAAGCCACTTGCGCAGGTAGCTGATGTAACTATATGAAAAAAGAAACCGCCCCGGTTACGACGGAGCGGTAATATCTGAGTTAAGATCAACAAGAATTTACACAACTATTGTTTAACCCAAACAAAACAAAACTATGCATTCTGCTGTTTTATGCAAGAGGAAATTTTGCTATTACCAGGTATGGAAAATTCCCCTTATACACTTCTTTATATTAACTGCTATTACTGCAGGTTTTTTACTTGTTCCTTTCATTGGCAAGAGTCAGAATATAAGCATTGCCGTAGAAAGTACGTCACTTGAAAAGGTTTTCCGAATAATTGAAAAGCAATCAAGCTACCGCTTTGTATACTCTGAGGAAACACTGGAAAAAGCAAATCCTGTATCAATAAAAATGCAGAATGCTTTTGTAAAAGACGTATTAAATCTTTGTTTCAAAAACCAGCCGTTAACCTTTAGTATGAATGAGCAGATAATAGTGATTCAATCCCGGAATGTAAAAAAGGCAACGGCAGATACAGTTACAAATCAAATAATCAGGGGAAGGGTAGTTAATGAGCAAGGTGAAGGCTTGGAAGGAGTGACAGTTGCTATAAAAGGTCAAAATCACGCTACTGCTACTGATGCTTATGGCAACTTTTTGCTTCGTAGCAGATTAGCAAAGGGAATTCTTGTTCTAAGTAATGTAGGTTATAGGACAGAGGAAGTTGCATACATCGCGAAGTCTCCCGTATTTGTAAAACTTACAGGTGTTGTAAATAAGCTTGACGAAACAGTCGTTATTGGTTACGGAACGACGACCAGGCGTTTGAATACGGGTAGTGTAAGCAGAGTAACAGCGGACGAAATTGGAATACAGCCTGTAAGTAACCCAATAGCAGCGTTAGAGGGACGGGTGACCGGTTTGTTTATAACCCAGGGAAACGGACTTCCCGGAAGCAATTTTACAGTAAGGTTAAGGGGAAGAAACTCTATACAAAGTGGTAACAGTCCATTGTACATTATCGATGGCGTTCCTTTTTTAAATGATGCTGAGCAACTGACGCAAAGAAGCGGCATAAATGCAAACAGCCCGTTCAATAGTATCAATCCTGAAGATATTGAAAGTATCGAATTACTGAAAGATGCTGATGCAACTGCTATTTATGGAAGCAGGGGAGCTAACGGAGTTATATTAATCACTACAAAAAAAGGGTCTGCAGGCAAAACGAAATTAGATGTAAGCAGCTACGCCGGTTGGGGTAAAGTAACCCGCACTATGAAGTATATGAAT
Source organism: uncultured Segetibacter sp. (assembly GCA_964251885.1). GTDB lineage: Bacteria > Bacteroidota > Bacteroidia > Chitinophagales > Chitinophagaceae > Segetibacter. The sequence continues at coordinate 15,934 of CAXUMK010000100.1, forward strand.
ACTCAGGAGTACCTGCAGATGAGAAGAGAAGCATTTAAGAATGATGGTGTAACTCCCGATATTAATAATGCTCCTGACCTTTTTGCCTGGGATACAACCCGGTATGTTGACTGGAAAAAATTATTAATCGGAAATACTGCACACAGTCAAAATACTCATATCAGGTTATCGGGAGGTAATAACAATACAAACTTTTCTTTCGGTTCATCTTATTACAGGGAAAGCACTGTATTTCCAGGTGATCTCGCAGATCAGCGTACAACGTTTGATCTAAGTGTATCGCACCATTCTTCTGATAGTAAGTTTTATTCTACCATTTCTGCAATGTATGGTTCTGACAGAAGTAATCTTATCGGGCAGGACCTTACTCAAAATATAAATGTGCCGCCGAATATGTACTTGCCGTATGATTCATCAGGTAAATTAAGATGGAGTGAAGGAGGTGTTTCTTATGGAAATCCTTTGAGTTTTTTAGAGCAAAAATATAAGGGCGTAACAAGCCGTATGACAGGCAGCGCGTTGTTTAGCTATAAGGTTCTTCCCTCTCTTAGCATCAAGGCTACTTTCGGGTTTAATAATATTAATTTTTCAGAAGCGCTACTTGATCCTATAAGTTCACAAAATCCCGCAGATAATCCTTTAGGCTCTTCGACTTTTGCAAATAACGAAGTAAAAACATGGATTGCAGAACCCCAGGCAGAGTATACGCATAATTTCGGAAAAGGCAGATTGTCAATACTTGGAGGGGCTACATGGCAGCAGACGATAAACAGCAGCGGTATTGTAAGCGGTGAAGGATATACCAATGATGACTTACTTAATTCTATAACCGGAGCTTCTTCCGTTACAGCTACAAATAACTATAGCCAATACCGGTATGAGGCTGTATTTGGGAGAATAAATTATCAGTATGATACGAAGTACTTGATAAACATAACAGGAAGAAGAGATGGGTCGACAAGATTTGGCCCCGGAAAACAATTTGCCTTTTTTCCTGCAGTTGGTGTAGGTTGGATTTTCAGCAAAGAAAAAGACATTCATAATTTTCTTCCCTTCTTAAGCTATGGTAAGCTCAGAGGCAGCTATGGGCTCACCGGAAATGATCAGATAAATAATTATCAATATCTGGATACCTGGACAGGTACTCAATATACTTATCAAAATCAGCCTGGACTTCGTCCTACCCGTTTATTTAACCCTGATTATAACTGGGAAAGAAATCGTAAGCTGGAAGGAGGACTTGAATTAGGATTTTTGAATGACCGTATTTTATTTACCGGAAGTTATTTTCTTAATAGAAGCGATAATCAGATTATCCAATATAATTTGCCCGCCCAAACCGGTTTTTCAACCATTTTGAAAAATTTTCCCGGCACTGTTCAAAATAAGGGGTTCGAGATCGAGATACGTAGTGATAATGTAAAAAATTCTTCTTTTAACTGGACAAGTTCTTTTAATTTATCTGTTAACAGAAATAAGCTTGTATCCTTTCCCGGCCTTGAATCATCCAGCTATTCCAGCAGTTATGTAATAGGTCAGCCTCTTAATATTAGCAAAGGATATGATTATACAGGAATAGATCAGCAAAAAGGAATTTATCAATTCAAAGACGTAAATAAAGATGGCACTATTGATTATAAAGATTATATCCTCATTAAATCCTACGATCCGGCTTTTTTTGGTGGCCTGCAAAATCATTTGCAGTACAAGCAATTTCAGCTTGACTTTTTGTTTCAATTTGTAAAACAAGAAGGCAGAAACGCTATTTACAGTTCTCTTGTGAATGTGCCCGGCACTGTTTCTAACCAACCTGCAGATTTGATAAACCGCTGGCAGAAGCCTGGTGATGTAACATCATACGCGATGTACACGGAAGATTTTACTAACCCGGCTTACCTGGCAAATTACAAGATTGCTATTTCCAATGCTGTAGTAACCGATGCTTCCTATATAAGGCTAAAGAATGTCCATTTTTCTTATTCATTGCCATCAGGGTTAATAAAGAAATACAAAGTAGATAAGTGCAGCCTTTATTTCGAGGCGCAAAACTTACTGACTATAACAAAGTACAAAGGGCCTGATCCTGAAACTCAAAATATATCTTCTCTGCCACCTCTGCGAATGATGACTGCAGGTATTCAACTTACTTTTTAAAATACAGTTATGAAAATGTATAAATTAATGTCTCTA
>CAXUMK010000101.1:0-5431 GCA_964251885.1 uncultured Segetibacter sp.
CATTATTTACAACGGATTAAAATCCGTTGTTACAGAATAAACCTGAGCTTATGGCTCTCAATTGCCAATATCTTTCCACCCTTTTTTATAACAACGCCAAGTGGGTAAGGTATTGAAGAGGCATAGCCTCAACTCATATTATAACAACGGATTTCAATCCGTTGATAAAAAGAAAAGAATAACAATAAAGAACCGTAGGTTCGGCACATATCCCGCTGTTGTAATTTCATGCTAACGGGGTTAAGGTGCTGAAGAGGCATAGCCTCAACTCATATTGTAACAATATATAGGAACAGGGTGCTTCTGCTTTTGGGTTTTGATGCCGTTGTTGGTGTTATCACCAACAATAAGTGCCTGGGTAAAACTTTAAGGAATTTCAAAACAATGCGAGGAATTTGTTGCAGGTGATAAAGACTTGCAACGGCTCGAAAAAAGCTCCGTAAAGATTTACAGTAAAAGTGAGTGACACAACGATGATGAGTAAAGATTTACTGCTTGCTAACAAATTATCTCTTACTATTCAATTGATCGAGAAAACGGCTTGCTGAAGTATCGCCCTGCAATGTTGCTTCCATCAGCAATGCAGTGCCTTTTGAAAGGTTTTTGGCAAAAGTGCAGCGCTGGTAATAGCTGGCCTGCTGTAATGCATCTTTGTTATCGGCAAAAGAATACAAAAAGCCAAGCGTTCTTTTGGCAGGTATATAACCTTTATCGCTTGCTCTTTTCAAGAGGTCAAATGCTTCGGCGCAACTGATATTTTGATTTTTATTTTGCAAAGCAAGACGAGCATATAAATACATTGCTTCGGGAACCTGCTTTTGCGAAAGATTGCTGATGATAATAAAAGCTTCTGGCAATTTTCCTTCGCTTAGAAACTGGCGTGCCGTATGCAACTGGCCTTTGTATTCAGGATTTTCATTTAAAGAAGTGACAGACGAAACCACTTTACGATTATTTGAAGCAGGAGTGTTTATATTATGATCCATTTTAAGAAAAGCAAACACGGTTACAGCGATGGCAGCAATGGCAAATAAAGTAAAAGCAACCGCTTTTAAAAAGAGCGAAGATTTTCTGCGTTGTTTTATAGATACTGCAGCCTTATCTGCATTAGCCGGATATGCGATAGCTGGTTGAGGCGAAGTGATTTGCGGATGCTGGTATTGCAGCAACTGTTGCTGCAAATGCTCCTTCTCTTTTCGTAACCGTTTATTTTGTTCTTCCAGAAAAGTAATGCGGGCATTAGCCAGGCCGGCATTATTTTCTGTGCGGATCGTATTCTTACAAATATAGTCGTGCAGTTCTGTTCCGTTTTCAAAACGGTCTTCCGGATTTTTTTTGAGGCATTTATAGATGAGCGCTGTCAGCCATTCGGGCACCTGCATTTCGTGTTCTTTTTTACCTTCATCCCACGCAGCAGGAAGCGATTTTTGTCTTAGATAAATGATGTCGGGCGGAGGAGTTTCAAGATGTGCAATCATTACCGCATTTCTGCCCGTTTCACCTTTGTCGTTTAGGGGGAAAGGAACTCTGCCCGCAAGCAGTTCAAACAGCACAACTCCGAAACTATACACATCTGTCTGAAAAAGCATTTTGCCCTCATTCTGCTCAGGAGCCATAAATTCGATCGCGCCGGCCTGACGCAAACTGGTTCTTCGTTGTTCGTCTGACATGACTGCTAATCCAAAATCGAGCAAAACATAATTGCCTGTGTTGACGTTGTATTTTACATTGTTGCTCTTAATATCGCCATGCTTTACATCCGCTTTGTGGCAATGAGCTAATGCATTCGAAAGCTGGTCTGCAACTTTCAAAACTTCTTTTACGGTGAATAAACTATCATGAGGTGGTTTTAATAACTCTTCAAGATCGGGGCCTTCGATAAACTCCATTTCAATGAAAGGAAAGTTGCCCGACTCCGTAATGCCTGAATTGATAATTTTAACCACATTCGGATTGGCATCCTCATTTACCTTTTTCAGCTTCTGAACCTCATTTTGAAAAGCGATATAGTTTTTATCATCAGCGCTTTCGCTATAGATCGGAGTGGGTAATATTTTAATGGCTGTAATAATTTCACCAACACGGCGGCCTTTATAAACAGAACCCTGGCCGCCTGTTTTTATAGCGCCCATGTTTTCAAGACCTTCTGTTATGGTAAATACCTTAGCCATTTGTTTTAATTAACAACATACCACTATTTTAATAATAGTGCGGATGCGAAAACAAAAATGATGATTTTTTTTGCAACAGCAGTGGAGAGGTCTATCTCAATTTGTTTCTTTGTGGATGAATTCTGGTATCATACATATTCATAACAATTATTGTATTGTCTTTAACTCTATAGTAAAGTCTGTTATGTTTACCGCAAGGATGCTTCGTATGTTGGGGATAGATTTAGATTGCTGCCCGATAAGTGGATTCTTTTGAAGAGTCGTTAGTTTGCTGTCAGGTTGTTTTGCAAATTGTTGTGCTATCAATAAGCCAAACTCATCTTCAATGTATATAAGAAGCTTTTCTAACTTATTTCGGAAGCGCTTCTTAAATATTATCGGATAAACCATCTGCTTAAAGACAATTTCAGCTCATCATAAGATATGGTGTCTTTTTCAGGTGCTTCAGTTATGAGGGAAACAAGATCATCATAATCCTTTTCAGACAATCCCTCGGCTTCGTTAGGATTATTTGTATTTATCCTGCTTTTGGCTTCAAGCAAAAGGTCTTCAAGCAGTACTTCATTGTTTGTTTCTTCAATCAATGAGTGCAGTTTTTCTTTCAGTTCTTCTATTGGCATAAAACGCTTTCTTCAAATATATCAAATTCCGATTATTGATTTGTCTAATTTTACAACAATGGAAAAGAGCCTTGAAATAATTAAGCAATTCAATGAATTAGAATTGTCAAAAAACTTCGATTTTGACAAGTTCAATCGTTTTGCTATTGTTTATCACTCAGCATCTATTGAAGGCTCTACCCTGACAGAAGTTGAAACACAGCTTTTACTTGACGAAAACCTCACCCCCAAAGGCAAACCGTTGGATCATAGTTTAATGGTAAGCGATCATTATAACGCACTTATGTTTATCCTTGAGCCTGCTAACCTTTTACGTAAAATCACTCCACAATTCATTCAGGAAACAAATGCCATTGTGATGAAAAGAACAGGGATGACCATCAACACAGCATTAGGAACGATTGATGCCTCAAAGGGTGAACTGCGAAAAAGTAATGTTTCAGTCGGCAACAGTTACCCAATCAATTACCATAAGGTTGAACCATTGCTTACCAGTCTTTGCAACCGGCTTACCGAAGCTTTGTCAAAGCCCGGTAATACTTTAGATATGCTCAACCTCTCTTTCGATGCTCATTTCGACTTAGTTATCATTCATCCTTTTTATGATGGAAACGGCAGGACTTCGCGGTTATTGATGAATTATATACAGCGCAAAAGTAACCTGCCTTTAGGATTGGTATTTAAGGAGGATAAGAACGATTACTTTGAGGCATTGATTGCAACACGCAGAAATAAGGATATTACAATCTTCCGGAATTTTATGCACGCCCGGTATCAAAAATTCCTTCTCCAGGAAATTGATAAGTTTAAAGAGATGCAGAAGCCACTGCGGGGGAGAACGTTTTCGCTGATTTTTTGATACTTAATAATTACCATTAAGCACAAAAATTTATTGAGCTGCCCAATTTTATTTTTGTAAAAATTTGATTAGTTCATTTATGATTTTTGAATAAATCGCCGGTTTTAAAGTACCGATTTTCTTTATCAAAAGATTTGCCGCTATAACGCCTGGCTTTTCATAAACAACTACTGAAGTTTTAGGTACATATCCATCCTTTAAAGTACTGTTATCAATGATAACTCCTTTAATGGATGTGTTGCTTGTGAGCGGCATATATAACACATCATTGAAACTGTTTGTCTTAGTAATAAAACAGGTCTTATTTTAGATGTGGAAGCATCGGTGAAGTAAATGTTAGCAAGATGTATTTCACCTACCATTTGCTGTAATCTTCATTATCCTTAATCTCTGTGCCGAAGTGAAGTGCAGGAAGCTGGTGTAATTCAGCATCGGTAAAAAATTCTATCTCCTGCTTAGCCTCGTTTACCGATGGTAGAATGATTACCTGCAATTCAATCCCTTTCAACTCGTCGGGTATGTTTATGCTGAGTTGATTGGTATCCGTAGATGTTCGTGTGGTTATTCCTAACATAAAGTAAAGTTATAGAAAGATAACATGTGGAAACGTAAATATTAAAAGCCGGTTTTCAGATAAATGATCGTTGTTAAGCTCTTTTATTATCCACAGCAAGTGTTGCCGTTATGCGCCTGTTTCAAATTCAAGCAACTCACCGGGTTGAACTTTTAAAGCCTTAGCTATTATAAAAAGATGGCTAATAGAAGTATTAATTTTACCAAGTTCAATTCTGTTTATTTGTGAATATTCTAAACCGCTTTCCAGAGCAAGTGTTTCCTGTGAGATTCCTTTTTCTAACCTTACCCTCCTTAGGCTAAGAATAAAATCCAGGACGAAAAGCCGATTCATGAAAGGCAGAAAAAGATTTATATTTGTTAGTATTTGTTTGACATTAATACTTTAAAATGTACACTTACAAAATTCATCTTCATAAAGAACCCGAAGGAGGTTTTACTGTTACTGTTCCGGCTTTACCTGGTTGTATTACTTATGGGCAAGATGTTGATGAAGCGATAGCTATGGCAAAAGAAGCTATAGAATTGTATATTGAGGAACTAAAAGACCGCGGTGAGATAATATCTGATGATAGTAATACTTTGGAATATTCATTAAATCTTGCTTCTTAAATGAATTTATCGCCCAGGCACCTCATAAAAATTTTGGAACAAAATGGTTTTTTCTATAAAAGAAGCAAAGGATCGCATCAAATTTATTTCAATCCGGTTACTGATAAAACCGTTATTGTTCCTGTTCATGGAGGAAAGGATATGAAAAAGGGAACGTTCCTGACAATACTTAAACAAGCTGGTATCAATATTAATTCTTAATGCCGTTGTTGGTGTTATCACCAACAACAAGAGCCTGGTTAAAACTGGCAGGAATTTCAACTAATTTGGTATTTTGCAGGTGATAACCTGCAATGGCACGAAGAAAATATCCTCTTACCCGACACTATGTTTGATTGATGTAAAGCGTCAAACTTTCTACTTCAAAGCCTTCAAATCTTTCTTCATCAACCAGCCTCTCGAAGTTTGCCCCTGGCTATTAGTAAAAACAACATAAACAAAACCATTCATATCATCAGTAGGTGTCAGCACAGCTTTATCCCATTGGGTAATGAAGGCGTTACGACGCGTAGTCTCATCGGGAGAGTTGTAAAAATAAGCTTTGGAGGGAACGGTATATTTTCCTGAAGGGCTTGTCTCATTCTGGCTGCCCTGCT
>CAXUMK010000101.1:5441-18092 GCA_964251885.1 uncultured Segetibacter sp.
TGGTTTGCGTCACCCGAACTGTTGTCTGTATTTAGATTATCCCCGTTTGAAGCAGTTTGATTTGAATCGCCGGAGGCTCTGTTTCTTGCGTTTTCCCTTCTGATTGAATCCAATATATGCGCTCTTAGTGCTAACGAGTCTTTTTTTCTCGGTGGCTTTTTTACAGGCTCGGGAATGACAGCAGCTTGTGTATCCGATGATGGTTGAGCAGCCGAGTTATCTGCAGCTACTTCCTGTTTTTCCTTACCGCTATTTTTTAAAAAAGAAAAAGCTGCATACACAGCTAACCCGAGAGTAAGCAAAATCAATATAAAAAAAGCCGTTTTTGATACGCCTTGCCGGGGCGTTACATCTTCACCATTAGTAGTTCTTCTTTTTAAGTTTTGAACCTCCATTTCACGGCTGTTCAAAACTGCCTTCAGTTCTACCAGTTCCTTTTCTCTTTCACTTAACTGCTCCCTGTAATGAACGATCTGCTGCTGCAGGTTGCTTCGTTCCCTTTGCAATATCTCGCTCTGTCCCTGAACGAGGGCAGGTTGACTATAATTGAGGTTAGCGGCATAATGAATACTGTTATGAACAATAAACTCCTGCAGCTCCATCCCGTTACTAAAACGGTTTGCAGGTTTCTTCTCAAGGCATTTGTATATGAGGGTCAGCATCCATTCGGGAACATGCATTTCCCGCTCCTTTTTTTCAGCAGTCCACGATTGGGGCAATCTTTCCTTTCGTAATGAGATCACATCGGGCGGAATGGTTTCAAGATGCGCCAGCCTGGTATTGTTGCGGGCTGTTTCGCCCTTGTCTTCAAGGGGGAATGGTACCCGGCCTGCCAATAATTCGAATATAACCACACCAAAGCTGTACACATCCGTTTGAAAAAGCATTTGTCCTTCGTTTTGCTCGGGAGCCATAAACTCTACCGCACCCGCCCTACGCAAACTGGTGCGGCGCTGCTCGTCAGACATAATGGCGAGGCCAAAGTCGAGCAGTACATAATTACCTGTATGAATATTGTATTTTACATTGTTACTTTTCACATCGCCATGCTTCACGTCCTGCTTATGGCAATGCGATAAAGCATTCGATAATTGCTCGGCGACTTTTATAATTTCTTTGATTGTAAAAATGGATTCGTGAGGCGGTTTTAATAGATCCTCAAGGTCGGGACCTTCAATGTATTCCATTTCGATGAAAGGAAAATTGCCTGTTTCAGATAATCCGGAGCTAAGTATTTTAACCACATTAGGATTAGGCTCTTCATTAACCCGCTTCAATTTCTGCACTTCATTCTGAAAGTCTCTGAAGTTTCTATCCTCTTCACTTTCGCTGTAAATGGGCGTAGGCAATAGTTTTACGGCTGTAATAATTTCTCCCATCCTGCGCCCTTTATATACCGAGCCCTGCCCACCGGTTCGTAAGGCGCCCATATTTTCAAGACCCGATGTTATTGTAAAAACCTTTGCCATTAGCAGTTAATAATTTTCATCAACCTGGTTTTATACTTCGCACTGCATAAAATGTGCACTGGCTTTTATGAGCCTGACTGTATTACTACTATGAGGCATCGTTGCAATCATTGATTTGTCGTTTTCTTTTCTTCCAGTGGAAGGAAAGAAAGGATCACTCTTGTACGCTTTGTTCAATTTTCAGCAATGCACAATTACCCCGTTGAAGTATATAAAGATTGCTCTGCAATATTAATTCTACTTTATCAACTTATGTTGGGTGGATTTGAAATTGTCAGTTCTTTCAAAATTAGTAATCATCATTGCGAGGAGGAACGATGAAGCAATCTCATTCTAAGATTAGGCTTTATGCAGTAGGATTGCTTCGTTCCTCGCAATGACGAACGTTTGAAATTACAAAAGGACAACAATTTTAAAGCAGCAATTTAGAATGCGCCCGTGTGCTTTCTTTCAAAAGCTGCCATAAAAAGATATTGCACAAGTGTGCGACGCAACGGGAGTTGCCATAAAACACAACTGCCGGCTACCAAAAAATACAAATATTAAAACATGGCAAAGTAGAATGAATTCTTGCTGAGATGAAAACTTATTCTATCGAATACAGTTTCAAATCGCGTTTGCGAAGCCAGCCTTTAAAAACCCGTCCCTGCGGATTTGTAATAACCACATATATAAAACCATACCTTTCGGTTATTGCCTTTACTACGGCTTTCTCAAAAGGACTGATAAATTCATCACGCTTTGTATTTTCATCGGGCTCGTTATAAAAATAGGCTCTGCCGATAATCAGGTAATCTTTTGTAACGCCGTTTTTATTGGGTGAAATATCTGCTGTTTCTTCAAATGGCTTTTCAGGCTTTTTAGCTACTTCTTCATTTGCATTTGTCGATTTATCCTTCTTATTTTCAGCTTCACTTTCATTAGAAGTCTCATCCGTTTTAGGAACAGTTTCGGTTGCCTGGGTTGTTTTATCTGTTTTGTTTTCGGGCTCTGTTGTTTGTGTATTTTGGTCAGCCTTTTTCTCAATAACGGGAGGCATGATTGCCAAAGGTTTTTCTCTTCATTCTGAGTTTCGGACTGTTTGTCGTTCTGGCTGCCTTCATCCTGGTCTGCATTCTCATCCTTCACATTTTTTTCAACACTGTGCTCTTCATTTTGCGGCTCCGGCATATCGTAATGCTCCTCTTTTTTATTTGCAGCAGAAGTATCTGCAGGAGATGCTGCAATTGTATTCGAATCCCGGCTTGTCAGCAAACTATTTGTAGCTGTAGGATTTGCAGCCGAATTATTTTCGAAAAAATAAAACACAGTACAAGCCCCAAATACAAAAGCCAAAAGCCATAAAGCTGTAAAAGCGCTTTTAGAAATGCTGCCGTTCCTTACTTTTTTTTGATAAGCTGCATTGTTTTGTAACGATTGTAAATTCGTTTCCTTCGCAGCTAAAAGAGATTGTAGTTTATTTAGTTCTTCTTCTTTTTTTGCCAGTTCATCCTGGTAAAGCAATAATTTTTTATTCAATTCCTGCTGAGCAGCAAGAAGACTTTGATTGGTTTGTTCAAGACTTGCTATCTGGTGCAGCTCCTTTGTATTATCGGGTTTTGATACAGATTTTTGACCAATGTAATGATACAGTTCCATGCCATTTTCAAAGCGGGATTGCGGCTTCTTTTCAAGGCATTTGTATATCATGTTCAGCATCCATTCAGGTACCTGCATTTCGGTATCCTGCTTCTGTTTATCCCAATCTAATGGTAAAGCCTGCCGCCGTAATTGCAAAATATCCGGAAGCGGCGACACCATGTGAGCGAGCCTGACTTCGTTGCGTGCCGTCTCGCCTTTGTTTTTCAATTCAAAAGGAACCGTTCCCGCAAGCAGTTCAAACAAGACAATACCGAAACTGTATATATCTGTTTGAAAAAGCATTTGACCCGTGTTCTGCTCAGGCGCCATAAACTCGATAGCGCCAGCCTGCCGCAGACTGCTGCGTCTTTGTTCGTCAGACATGATTGCCAGGCCAAAATCGAGGAGAATATAATTTCCGGTTGCGGTATTGAATTTTACATTATTGCTTTTTATATCGCCATGTCTTACATCTGTTTTATGACAATGTGCCAGCGCATTGGCTAACTGTTCGGCAACCTTTAAAGTTTCCTTAATAGTAAAGATGGGAGCGTTGGGTGATTTAAGCAAATCCTCGAGGTCAGGCCCTTCTATGTATTCCATTTCAATGAAAGGAAAATTGCCTGTGTCGGTAATGCCTGAACTAAGAATTTTTACAACATTTGGATTGGGATGTTCATTTACCTTTTTAAGTTTGGCAACTTCATTTTCAAATGCTATAAAATTTTTATCATCTGCGCTTTCGCTGTAAATGGGGGTGGGTAAAATTTTAATAGCAGTGATGATTTCTCCTATCCGTCTGCCTTTATAAACGGAACCCTGGCCGCCTGTTTTAAGTGCGCCCATATTTTCCAAACCCTGTGTTATCGTAAAAACCCTTGCCATTTTAAGCTTAATTGTCGCGAGCAGAATTTCTAAATTCAAGTACTGCAGACTCACCTACGATGATTTGATCACCATCCTGCAGGCGATGACCGATTTCTGTGGTCTGCAGTTTTACGGGTGCTTCGCCTTCCGTCCTCACTTTCATTTTATTGTGTGGCGGTATTCCACCTTCGTCTGCAAATAGGTAAAATGCCCCGTTCTCTGCATCCCACTCTATGTGTGCATGCTGGCGGCTTACAGAACGATTGCTTTCGTGCCTGCTGCTGTCGGGAAACGCGATAAAATTTTCACGGAAAAAACCGTCTGCAGTCTGTACTTTTCTTTCACGGCCGATGTTTATTTTGCCCACTAAAGATGATATCGTGTATGTTTCTTTTTCAGCCTCCCCATTGAGCACTCTTATAAAAGCAGAGGCCTTCTGAAATATCTTCGGCTTTTTCTTAGTAGAAATAAATAAGGCAGCATCTATATCTGCTGCTTTTAAAGCTTCCGGTGGAGCTGCATTAGCAAATTCTATTTCCAAAGTCCAGTTTTCGGGAAGTGCAATGGCATAGTCATCTGCTATTTTTTGCACGTCTTCTTCTTTAAAACGGTTTTCTTCGTCTGCATACACAGCCGCTTCGTACAAATGTTTTTCTTCATTACGGCAGGTGATGTACAGGCACAAACTCCTGATGCCGGAACCTTCTCCACCTTCCGCTTTTTGCAACTGCTCTTTTATAAACTGAAGCAGTGAACCTCTGATACCTTTGATATCCGCAGGACGGCTTTTAAATAGATCGAACATTATGGTAAGATTTAACCCCAAACCCCTTGAAGGAATTAAGAGCGAATGCGGTAGGAACACGCCGCGACGTGTTCTTACAAAATCATTTCAAATATGCGACAAAATACGAAACAGTATATTCAAACTATAGTCCGATTTTTTGGTAGCGGGCATTTGAAACACGATTTAACTTTTCTTGCGACGCTCCATTCAACTGCATATCTTTTTGCATCTTTGTTTCGTCTGCTGTAGGAACACGCCACGGCGTGTTCCTACGAAATCATTTCAAAAGCAGCCCGTTCTTTATTGAGGCAAGTCATTCTCTGCATCCTTCTTCTGTCCCGGCTTTTCAAAGCTTTTTATATAACCGCGCTGCAGTAAAATGGGAATAACATAACTTCCGGCAAGCCTGACCGCTTCGCTCGAACCCTTCGCTGCTTCCAGACGGATACATGTTACAATATGTCCCGACCCGTTTGCGTTAATGCGTTCACTCTTCCAAATTCTTTCCGGCGTTCCGGTTTTACCAGCTACCGTCAGTTTCAGCCGCTCGGCTTTGCCTGCACTTTGCTTCATCATATAATCTGTCAAGTGGGCTGCGTACGAAGGACTTTTAGCTATTGCAACACCCGGCTTAACCGCAGTAGGTTTGCCACTCACACTTAACACATAACGGTTAGGAACCAGCACACCATTGTTAGCAATGCCCGATGCTACTCTTGCTACGGCAGCCGGAGTAGCAATCAATTCACCTTGTCCCCATGCCATACCAGAGACTCCTTTGCCACGCGTGCGTTTAATGTTATTGGGATTATACGTTTTTAAGCTTCTGAATTCTGTTTTCCGCCACAGGTCGCGCCATCTGTTTTCCTGCTCTGTGTTGCCGGGCTCGCTTTCATAAAAATATCCGCCGACGCCATGCAAAAACATCCCGGTCTGCAGGTACAGCGTTCCCATTTCTTCCTGCAACCGCTCTTCATTTGCAAGCCGTATAAAGAATGAGTTATTCGATTTTACAATTGCTCTTTCAATGGTAATATTTCCGGCTTCATCAGGTTCGGCGCTTTTTATTCTTATCAAATCCTGTGGCAATACATGGATCACTTTTTTTGCTGCGGCTTCTCCCAGTTTATTAAAAGCAGCCAATGCAGTGATTAATTTAGCTGTCGAGCCGGGTTGGGTTGCATGGGTAAAACCCATGTCGCTATTTACGTTCCAGCCGGGTAGTTTATTCAGTTCGCCTTCACTTAGAGTAAGCATATCCCAGTCATTTACCTGCGGCAAAGGATAAGATGCCGAAGCAAGCACATCACCTGTATTGTCTTCCATAATCACCACTGAGACCCGTTTTATTTTTACACTGTCATCAGTTGCCAATGCTTTGTCTAAACTGGTTTGCAGGCTTGCATCCATTGTTAACTGCACATCACGGTTTCGCTGTTTAAAAGAGTCTACCTGCTTACTGTTGATACCGGCAAGAAGCAGCGGAGCCAATGCACCATAATCTCTTTTGCTTACAGTCATCTCTGTAGACGTTTGCGGCAGAAACCTGTCTTCTTTAAACCGTGTTGCACTTACCTGAAATTTTGAAGAAGGCGTAGGAAAACCGCGTAGTTCAGCCGCATGTTCGTATTCTCCAAAGTACCCGTTGGTTGAACCATTAAAAACACCGGTGTTTGCATCACCCGTCCAAAAGAACATATTCTCACCGAAAGGATAATACCGGTCTAAACGCTTGTATGCAAACGCTTCGAGGTTTTCACTTGCGATACCCACTTTCAGCAATGAGTCATATTGTTTTCTGATTTGTTCAGGATGACTGGTAGCAAGTATCATCCCTTTCCTGTCGAGGAGGTTGCCTGCCTGCAGCTTGTTCATTAAAATAGAAATGCGGGGATTGTAGCTAAACATTCTTGCGCCTGTTTTGTCTGCTACCAGCGCAGGTTCTATCACCCATTTTTTGTTGTCGAATTGATATTTGGAAACATTTACGCTAAGCAAAATAATTCCTGTGCAGGCGGCAACCAATGCAGGAAGCAAATTCTTATCCTGCTGGCGTGTTATAAATTTCATTTGAGCAACCGAACCCTGCAAATGAGAAGCAGATAATAAGAAACCCGCGGCAAGCATATTACAAAGCAAGGACGAACCGCCATAACTCATAAATGGAAGCGCGACACCTGACAAAGGCAAGGCTCCGGTAGAACCTCCCGCTATTAAAAGGAACTGAACAAAAGTGCTGACGCCAATGCCGGAACAGACATAAAACAGGAACGGCGTACCCGTTTGCCTGCCGATGATAAAAGAGCGATGCAGGTAAATCAAAAACAAAATAAAGATGCAGATGATGCCTGCCCAGCCAAACTCTTCACCCATCGAAGGCAATATCATATCGGTATGCGCTTCCGGAATGGTTTTGGCAAAACCTTGCCCTGCGCCCTGCCCGGTAATGCCGCCGCTCGACATAGCCCAAATGCCATTTGCTACCTGGTCGCCGCCATAAACTTCATTGTTCCATGCATTTTGCCAGATCGCTTTTCTATCGGTCAAGCGATGAACAGGGCCTGGAATTAATTTACCCAAATAAGGGATCTGATCAAGCAACAGGAAACCGGCTATCACAACCAAAGCCATGATGGCAGACTCGCTGATCGGTTTTCTTTTAATCAATGTATACACTACAAGCGCCGATACTGTAATGGCAGTTGCTATCCATACATTTTTACATATCCAAAGCGAAAGCACATATAAAACGATAGCGCTTACCATGTTTGCAAAATCTCCTCTCGAAAAAGAAAAGAGAATGATAAAAGTGAAACAGCAAACCATAGCGGGACCTAAATCGCCTAAAATCAGGAATAGAAAAATGGTGCAGAGAATGGCGAACAAAGCAAAGAAGAAGAAATAAAAACGTTTATTTAAAGAGGTATATTCTGAAATGAATTTTTCATTGGCAGCAAAGAACCCGGCAAGAAAAATGACCACCAGGTACTTGACTATTTCACTTGGCTGAAAGCCAAGCAGGTTTACTTTTACGCCGCTTCCTTCGGGGCCTGTTCCAAATAAAATAAGCAAAACCAGTAAGCCCATGGCTGCCAATGCCCATGGCCAGCCGTTGGCGGCCTTGCGTACATTTTTGAAAATGAATAAACGGTATAAAAGGGAATCAGTTGTAAAATAGCGCAGGTTGAAGAGCATTAGAACGACTACTCCAAAGATGCCGCCTTCGAAATAAACAAGGGTGCTTTTTGCAAAGAAGCGGTCGCGCAAAGGGTCTTGCAAACTGAATAAGGTAAGAAATGAAAGCCCGGTCAAAATCATTAGCAAAGGCAAAATAAGCTGGTCTGCCTGCGGAAAACGAACTGTGAGCAACAAGTGAAGCAACCAGAAAGATGCAATAAAGCAGGCCACAATTATCCAAAACCATTTCGTTGCTTCAAAAGGTGTGCGTACAATAAAAGACTTTTCTTTTTTAAGCGTACTAAAGTCTTTGGTTGAAAAAAGTTTTAAAGTATTCGGAGATTGATAAAAGGTAAAAGAAACATCTTTTTCCAGGCTTTGTACACCTTGAGAACGGCCAAACTCAAATCCCGGCTGCAGAGGTAAAACAGCAAAAGCCCTGTTTGCAGGTAAACCGGTGAAAGAAAAATGACCGTTGTCATCGGTTCGGGCAAAAGCGCTTAAAGATTGTAGCTGCCTGTTATTGTTAGAATCAATCACATACACCCTTCTTACTCCTTTTGAATGTACGGTCACTCTTTGCTCAACGTCGCCTACATTTTCGCTGTACAAGCTGTCTTGCGGCAAAATAATCTGTAACCTTACCAGTACACCTGCAACAGGAAGCTTATCACCTGCAAGCACTGCACCGTTTATTGATCCACTCCCTAAAGCAAGATTATTATCGGATGGTAACTGTATAGGCTTTCTTTTTTCCTGCGCAAAAAGTATCGTATCGGCATCAGAAAAGCCAAGCAAAGAACGTTCTACCAGTGCCCGTTTTTTAAATACTTCGCCGCCTTGTAGAAAAGCCTGTTCGGTATTTACATTGTATTTGCTTTTGTTTAATTCGCCCACGTTATCGATAATGCCCACAGTATTGCTTCTGCCTTTTTCTACGGCCTCACTTATCAGGTTAATGTCTCTGATGTCTTTAAAATAAAATCCTTTTTGCAGCAGGGTTTTTATTCTTTCTGCGGGCTTGTCGTCATTCAGATTCATCATTGTTCCGTTGACTAATCTCTTGGGAACATCTTCAAAACGTTTTTGGATGACTAAAAACAACTGGTAAAACAGCACTGCCATAACAATGCTGATCGTTAGTAAAAAGAAACGTTCCGTATTTCTTGAACTCACTCTGTTTGAACTCGAAGCCATTTCTTAAAAAACTGTTTAAACCCCAAACCCCTAAAGGGGCTTTTGAAGCGTTGTAAATGAATTGTTGATTTTTTTGTTGCCGATGAACGGATTGCGACGTAACGATGATGCTATGGAAACGGATGCTGGTATCATTCAAAATATTTAATAAAACTTCTCTTACAACTACTAATTGTGTTGGGTTGAATCTGAATTGTAAAAAACGGTATCGGCAAACCTGCCGTTAATAACCGGCCTGTCTTTGAAAAGAAAGTTGTACTGAACAGGGATGCGGCAATTTTTAAACTGCACATTCTTTAAGTGTAATGCAGGATTTTTGGTAAGCACGCCAATATCGAAGTTTTCGAGTGTAAGGCTGTCTAAAAAAAGATATTTACAAGTAGACGAAACGACGAATGCAGGACCTTTATATGCCGTATCACCAATTAGCCTGATACCGTTTCCGATGATATGAAGAGAGTCTTTACTGACAGGTATAGAGTCGGTGATGATGATAGCGGTGTCTTGGGGAGAAGAAAGCACAAATACCTCTTTTGTCGTGTTACGGTTAATGCTGTCAACAAATTTCTGCTCCTGTTGATTGCGCTTTTTAACTGTCACCGTATTTTGTAGCTCATTTTCGTGCGCCCTGGTATTATAATAGTTTTGGTACACTATCCATCCGAGAGCAGCTACAATAAGAATGCTTAGAAAAATGAGAAAGGGCACGATGCTCTTTCGCTTTTTCTTTTTTACTACGCTTTGGTCACTCTCCGGCGCTTTTGATTCAGTTACATCCGTCCCGCTTGTTTGAAACTCATTTTTATGAATTGAGACTACTGGTTTTGTAGCCGTCTGCTTTAGAGGACGTTTGTTGTTTTGGACCAATACCGCTGTGATATTGTCTTTTCCGCCGGCCTCGTTTGCCAATTGTATAAGGGCTTTACCTTTTACTGCAAGGCTTTTATTGGTATTTAAAACAGATACCATCGAGCCGCTTGCTACCATATCAGAGAGACCGTCGCTGCATAAAAGAATGGTATCTCCGGGAAGAAAAGGAGACTCACCCGTTTCGATATAATCATCTGTTCTGATGACAGAATCAAAACCAAGCGCCTTATTAATTTCGTTTCGTTTTGGATGGCGCATAGCTGCCTCTTCAGACAAACGTCCGCTGTCTTCGAGGAAACCTACAAACGAATGATCGTGGGTTATTTTAACCAGAGAATTGTCGCGGAACAGGTAAAGCCTTGTGTCTCCAACATGAGAATAATACAATTTATTATTCGCAATGTCTACTAAAGCCATGGTGAGAACACAAGCCATTTGCTCGTTTGCCTTGCTTACTTTTTTTTCATTATAAATAGCTTCGTTAGCTGCGCCAACAGCTTCTTTCAACATTTTTATAATACTGTCAGACCTGGTTTTTAAATGAGCGAGAATGGCATCGTGGGCAAGGCGTGCAGCAACTTCTCCACCTGCGTAACCGCCTACACCATCTATAACGCAGGCTGCAATAAACTGGTCATTTAAAACAGGTTGAGCAATGAAGGTATCTTCATTGTTCGTCCGCATTTTTCCGGTGTCCGTTATTCCAAAGAAGTTTTCAGCCATTGTTTTTGTGTGTATTTTTAATATCCTTAAAGTTTGCTGCAAGCAGCAAAACACAAATTACCAGCAGGGCTATTGATAAGGCTGCACTCATTACTTGTCTAAGATTTAAAAATGTTTATGCCCACTATTCCGTTTAAAACTATTCTTGAATTTAGAGGTAGTTCTGTCCATTGAATATTATTTATATTACTTGCTGCAACCTGCTTTTCATTGAGGATGGTTTTTTCGCCGAAAGAAGTGATATAAAATTTCCCTTCGGTTTTATTAAAGCGAATGCGTAAATGAGGTGTGTTAACCCAGTCGGAAGGGATTCTGAATATATTGCCGCTTTCCTTTTTTTCATCTTTTCCTGTCACGATTATTTCTTCTTCCTTCATTAAAAACTCAATTTTCTTTCCTGCAAATTCTTTGTCGGGAATAATGGTTTCAAAACGGGCAAGCACAGGAATTTCTGCATTGGCGATCTTTCTTTCATCGAGAAGAAAATTTTCCTGGTAAGGCACTTCGTAATAGCCCTCGCTGTAGAATGTAAACCCTTTTAAAACTTCGTCACTAATATCATACGTTTCAGCAATGCCGGTTTGACGCGGAATAAAAGTGACCCGCAGGTTTTCTTCTTTTTGAATATTGCTTCCGGGCAATAGTTTTCCAATAAAGCTCTTATCGCCCCTTTTATAATCAGGATGCGAAACAAACCTGAAAACCCATTTATTGCTGGATGGCTCCACCGTCTTTCCCTGCAGGCGATAGGTTTTTAAAGTATCATAAAACTGCTTTACCGACTCCTGAATGATTAAACCAAAAATTCCTTTTTTGTTGTCCATAAACAGGTTATAATCTTCGGGATTGAAGCAGATGATATACTCATGAAAAAAGACAATCCTGTTGGCAAAAGATAATTGTGCTATTGACTCATTGAATTTTTGAACGATGTATTTATAAACATCATCAGGAGTAAGTGTAGGTATTTGCGGCGTTACACTTGTTGCTTCTTTAGTAAGAAACCAATCGTGTAAGCCTATTTTTTGCCAGAAAGTTGCTTTTGATTTCATTTAAATGGCTGTGATTTAGCTGCAATCCAAATACATTAGATTTGAAAACTAATCTTATTTTTTGTGATGTTTTCCAAAAATTTTGTCAATCAGCCTGCTAATTCCTCTTTTAACTTTTGTTTCTTCAGTAAGCTGTGTTTCCGCTGATTTTCTTTTCTGAATAATTTTCCTTTCGCTTACCTCCGCACCTGCTACTGCAGCACCTGTATCACTTATACTTATATCGTATAAAGTACCGGCGTATAATTTCCGGTGCCTGTCATTATCTTTATACACGTCTGTAGCAGTGCTATAAATGACTACTTTTTCGCCTAAAGCAACCGGTTCCGCATTATTTGCATTTATAAATCTGCTCCAGGTTTTAGCGCCGTTCAATGAATAGAAAAAGGTTTTTTGTGCAGAATCATAATACACATTTTTCTCTGGATAATAGAAATATTCAAATTCTCCTTTATGATTATTGCTTTGACAGGATGTTGTTAAAAATACAAATGCAGCAGTAATCCCAATAAAAAACAAGCCCGTATTCATACCGGTTATTTTTGGCAAAATTATTTCAAAGACCATTCCATAATTCGTTTTATATCAAAAGCTTATTACACTTCTGCTTCATTAAGAATGTGCAGTTGTTTTTTTATGTACCGGGCTTAAGTACTGCTATTGTACACCGTTGCGTCGCACACTTGTACGGTTTATTCGCTGTTCGGCAAGACCTCATCCTCCGTCTCCTTCTCCCCGCGGAGAAGGAGCGGTACAGCATTGCATAACCTAACATTTTATCTACCAAATCATCGTTAATTTTCTACCCGTCATTGGCAGCCTTGACCGCGCCTCAGGCAAGACCTCATCCTCCGTCTCCTTCTCCTCGCAGAGAAGGAGCGGTACAGCA
>CAXUMK010000102.1:0-18073 GCA_964251885.1 uncultured Segetibacter sp.
AGAAAGTAACCGAGGCAACCAACGGGCAGGTAGCGTATGTGTATGTACCCAATACGGCAGGAGAAGGTCACGATTATTTCAAAAGATATTTTTATCCGCAGGCAAACCGAAAAGCTATTATTGTAGATGAGCGTTTTAATGGCGGCGGTCAGTTAGCTGATTATTATATAAACCTTTTGCAGAACCCTTACCAGGCCAACTGGCACATGCGTTATGGCAACGATCTTAAGTCGCCAAGCGCTTCCATACAAGGCCCTAAAGTGATGCTCATAAACGAGTCTGCAGGGTCGGGTGGTGATATGCTGCCATGGATGTTCCGTAAATTTAAAGTAGGCACACTGGTAGGCACACGTACCTGGGGCGGGCTTGTAGGCATACTTGGTTTTCCTGAATTTATTGATGGCGGCAATGTGACGGCACCCAATGTTAGCATCTGGACCAAAGACGGTTTTATCGTAGAGAACGTTGGTGTATCGCCTGACATTGAAATAGAGCAAACACCCGCTGATGTAATTGCCGGTAAAGACCCTCAACTGGATAAAGCCATACAGGTAGTGCTTGAACAATTAAAACAAAACCCACAAACAGAGCCGACAAGACCAGCATTTCCGGGAAAGATTAATAAGTGAGTTTTTATAAATGATACGCATAGTCGGGGCTATAAGCGGTATAATTTAATTAAGCTGCGGTCCCGGCTTTACATTACAAGTCCGGCGCAAACCTGCGCTACGGCTGTCACACTGAGCTTGTCGAAGTGCCTCACCGGGCCTTCCGCCTTTGCAGGTGTTCTTGCAGGTTGACCGAGAACTATTTGAATAAAAAATCAAAAAAATTTCAGATATCAATCATTAAATCTGTGAAAAGGCAGATCAACTAATTTACTTAAAGGGCTGGACTTTCTTTTACCCTTTTCCACTTTCACCTTTCCTTCTACTTAACTTTTTGATGTTATGTCCAATTGCAAGTAATTGAAACTCCGCATTCACTTTTCTAATCCCTCTTAAATGAGACATTGTTATTCGGCAATTGAACTTTATATTACCCCATACATGTTCAATTGCATTTAATCGTTTTTTGTATATCTCTTTACCTTCCGGGCTGTTTAATCGTTCCCGCATTGCATCTTCCGCCGTTGCCGGTCTTCCTTGCAGCCATGCCGTTGCAGGGTGTTATCACCTGCAACTGAAGCGCAGGCACGATGAGCTAGGCAATGAAGCCGCAGATCTTGCACTTGTGATGATAACGGTGAACAAGGGGTAGTCATAAGAGAAGGTGGACGAAAATGTATTGGAATTGTGAGCTCGGCTTGCCTCGGTAGTTGGCCTGTGGAACACTACAGAGAGCACGGTTGTTTTTTAAAAAAGCTCCTCAACTATCTGTTCTTTTGTTTTATTAAAATGAGAAGCTATATCATGTATAATTGAAGATAGTGTACCTAATCTAATAGGATTATGATTGGGAATAGTTAGATGATGTCCACCGTTAAGTGTAGTGCTTATTCGAATATGACTGCCTGCTTGTCTTGTAATCTGGTACTTATATTTCTGGTTTAGAAGCTTTATAAGCCGGGAAGCATTTATGTCTCTTGGTATTTTCTTCATGAGGAAAATACTTCTTCTTTAACCATGTGTAAACGAATGATGCGTTGTTTCTCCTCATCAAAATGACATTTTACTGCATCTTTTACTGCATCTCTTAGTTCGTTTAAAGAATCTGCTTCTGTAAAAATTGAATGTCCTAAAGCTCTTGCTGTAAGCCCTCCTTCTTCGCAATCTTCTACTATAAAAATAATTTCTTCCATATAATTTCGAAAATATTAGAGTCAAATTTAAGTCGAAAACAGGATACAATGTAAGCTTATAAATGCCTGAAAACCTAATGTTCGGAAAAACTTCAGCAGGCAGTTGAAAATATGACGCAGCCGTTTTGCAGTATATAAAGTTAATTCCCTTCGCCTGTATAAAACAGATGAATTATGCCCTTTTGAACCCGGTATACGTTTCAAGGTCTTTGCATTTTTTCTTAATCGCAAGTTGTACTTTTAGCGGGAATATATTTGTACAATCGGCGAATAGCAAAATATAGTACAAGAGTGCGACGCAACGGCTGCCTAATGCTTATTCTTCTGCCTGGTCCATAAAAGCTATTGCATGTTGTTTTCGTCTTACCAAACTTTTAATACCCTTGCTCATAATCAAAAAGCTTTGCTATGAAGACCTCGCTGTGACTAAAAATATTGCTATAATATTGTTGCTTAATATCTGCCGTATGATTAAAAGTTTTTCTGCCTTTTTTGCTTGTTTACTATGTTTTATCCTTCCATTGCAGGCGCAGCATACAACAAGCGTCTTATCACCCGCCGGGAACATCGTTTTTATGTTTCGTGTCAATAACGGGCAACCGCAATATGCCGTTCAGTTTAAAAATAAAATATTGGTTGATTACAGCAGTTTAAGCCTGCATTTTTTAAATGATTCGTTTGGCAATAATATTAAAACGGGAAAAATTATTGTTTCAAATGGAGTGGAGGATTATACCCTGCAGGCAGGCAAAACCAGTAAAGTAAGGGATGCTTATAAAGAAGCATTCATACCCATGCAGGAAACAGCAGGAAAAAGCAGGTTAATTAATTTGCGGGTAAGGGTTTTTAATGATGGAGTGGGCTTACGATATGAATATCCCCAGCAGGCAAACTGGGCGGACTATGCGCTTACTGATGAGAACACAACGTTTAACCTTGCCGGCAACCCAACGGCAAGAATAGCTTTTTTAGAAAATTATCTTACCTCGCATGAGCACCTCTACAATGTATTGCCTTTGAATGACATTAAGAATGATACATTGATGGATATGCCTGCGTTGTTCCAGTTCGGCAATACTTTTATGGCCATTACCGAGGCAAACCTTATTGACTATGCAGGCATGAGTTTAATTAAGCGCAACGGTATACTGACAAGCCAGCTAACACCGCTGCCGCATCAAAACCGTATTAAATCAAAAGGTATTGTGCCACACCACGTTGATCAAGACATGAGTTTAATTAACGGCAAAAGCAGCATTAAAGTAAAAGCTGTTTTGCCGCATCACAGTCCCTGGAGGGTAATGATGATCAGCGACAGGATCGGCGCTTTAATTGAATCAAATATTCTTACCGATTTAAGTGAACCTTCCAAAATAAAAGATGTATCGTGGCTTAAACCAGGCAAAGCAACTTTTCATTGGTGGAACGGAGATATATCGCCCGACACAACCTGGGAGCCCGGTGTTGACTTTGAGTTTAATCAATATTACATTGATTTTTGTGCAAGAAACAATATACAATATCACTCAGTAATTGGTTACAGGCGGGTGGCATGGTATCAGAATGATGGTCCGGATTATTCACCCGGACCAAACACTGACGTAACAAAACCAAGACCGGGACTTGATATACAGGCATTGAGCGATTACGCAAAGTCAAAAGGAGTGCGGCTGCGTTTCTGGGTGCACTGGCAGGCGCTCTATCCTAAGCTTGACACTGCCTTTGCCTTATTTGAAAAATGGGGCATTGAAGGAATGATGGTTGATTTTTTAGACAGGGATGACCAGGAAATGGTAAAGATGCAGGAAGAAATTTTGCAGAAAGCCGCTGTACATCATTTGGAAATTCAATTTCATGGTGCATATAAACCTACCGGCTTAAGCCGTACGTATCCCAATGAATCTACCCGTGAAGGAACACTTAACTATGAGAATGATAAATGGGGCAATCTTATTACCCCGGATGATGATATAAATATTCC
The DNA here is from genome assembly GCA_964251885.1 of uncultured Segetibacter sp. Lineage (GTDB taxonomy): Bacteria > Bacteroidota > Bacteroidia > Chitinophagales > Chitinophagaceae > Segetibacter. Next base: position 3,783 of record CAXUMK010000102.1, read on the forward strand.
TTTTACACGCGGACTTGCCGGCACAACCGATTACCATCTCGGTGGCTTCAGGGCAATGCCTAAATCGAGTTTTAAAGTACAGGCAACACGGCCACATGTTTTGGGCACCCGGTGCCACATGCTCGCCATGTATGTAGTATTGGAAAACCACATGGCAATGGTGTGCGACGAACCGCAGGCTTATGAAGGTCAGCCGGGATTTGAATTTATTAAAGAAGTGCCTACAGTTTGGGATGAAACGGTTGTGCCCGGCGCAGAAGTAGCCGAATGGGTTTCGATAGCACGGCGAAAAGGAACAGATTGGTATATCGGAATTATTAATAACAGTAAGGAAAAAACAGTAACTGTCCCGCTGAAATTTTTATCTTCTGGAAGTTATCGAGCAACAATTTATAAGGATGGCGTTGATGCAGTTAATCATCCAAATAATCTTATTAAAGAAGAAAAAACACTAAGCGCTTCTGATAGCATAACGATCAATTTGCCTTCCGGCGGCGGCGAGGTTATAAAATTTGAATTAGGCAAATAACGCAAAGTGTTCATAAAAGTTTCAGCAGCGAGTTGAAATATCCTCGCAGCGTTTTTCGGTATGTAAGGTTAATTTCCTTCGGAAATTCTTTTCAAAAAGAAGAGAGATTTTTTGAGCCAGGCAGGGGTGCAGAGATGTAGCTGCCGTTGCGTCGCACACTGCAACACCTGTAACCCTATTTATCGTTGCAGTTGCATATAGCTTTTCATAAACTATCATTCTTTGCCATGTTCTACCCCTGCCGCAATTTTTTCCGCCGTTGCCGGTCTTCCTTACTGCCGTGCCATTGCAGGGTTTTATCACCTGCAACTGAAGCGCAGGCACGATGAGAAAGGCAATGTGTGAAGCCTCAGGGCTTTCCAGTTCATTTACCTTTTTTATCTTTTGTAAATTCTTCAGGTAGCTTTATTCCATTAGGAAAGGGATTATTAACAGCTTCCATTATCATAGTACCTCCATAGTCTTGATAAGGCGTTACACTTTGTATCCATATTTCGCACAGGTCGTACCATACACCCTTTGTACTTTGAATTTGAATTACAGGCTTAAAAAAAACTTTCTCTTGTTCGGCATCAAATACTATTTTAAAAGAAAGACTTATATCCTGTATTACACCGGTAACCTTAGCCTTTGTTTTTTTTGATTGCCTGCAAAAGCCCTTTCCTGTCAGAAATTTCTTTATTTCCTCTATGGGAAATGTATCGTTTGTTATAAAGCTCATTTTAGTAAGTGTTTCGTCGTGCTGGGAGTAAGTTACGAATACGAAGAACGGAAAATTCTTTTCAATGTTGTATAAAAGCGTCTTTCCGCAGAGCCCATCCCGAAAAGGGGAATGACCTCAAACGCAGGATAAATGTCCAGACTCTTTTACCGGTATTAGACCTCCTGCCTTTGTCTTCATGTCAGCGCAGTAAATATCTATTGGCACAGCTTTCCCCGATTAAAAAGTTTATTTTTGTTTATAATTTAAAATTATTGAATTAAATCAAAAAAATGGCACTTGATATTGTTGCGAATTACCAAAATCTCATTAAAAACATACCGCAGTTAATCGAGATCAGTGGCTATAGAAGCGATTTTATTGCCCGCAAAATTGGTTTGAAACCTGCAAATTTTTCTTTAAAAAAACAGCGCGGAAATTGGTCGGCTGAAGAAGTTGAAAAGTTATTACAAGTAATAGGCAATGAGGAGGTAGAAACATTTTTAATGATAGAACTAATGCGAAGCCGAAAAGGTGACGAAGAAATCTCTTATGATGATTACAAGAAAGAAGTTTCGTCATGGAAGTAATCATCAAGAAAAGTTATTTAAAGGATCTCAGAAGAGTTCCGCTGCCAATTTTTAAAGCTGCTGATTCTATCATTGATAAATTAAAACTTTCAGGTTCACTTGAAAGTAGCGGTGTGGATTATACTAAGATGGAGGGACAAAGGAAAGGTGAGAATTACTATCGTATTAGGGTAGGTGATTACAGAATGGGAGTAGAGTATATTAATCCAAAAGTAATAGTCATCTGCATTCTTACCCGCGGAAACATTTATAAACATTTTCCACCTGCCTAAAATGCCCCATCTCAAAACGTTATCTATTTTCGCAAACAGGCAGGCAAGTGAATGCTGCTTTATTGAACCTACACAAATAATTTATAGTTGTCAAGGTATAAATTAGTGTTTGCAGAATAAAGAATAAAAAGCAGAAGTGTGCGACGCAACCGAAGTTTCATAGTAGTAATCCAGCCTGGTTCAAAAAAATCTACTTACTTTTTTAACCCTTGCTAAATGTAGTATCTCCAATGTGGCTTTACGATAAATCCTCATAAATGCGTTCGTGTAAACTATGCGCTGCTAACTACACAAATGGCTATTTAAAGCGTTTTTTCGATCGTGTAGATAGATAGTATTTCTGCATCACTTAATGCTTTATTATAAAAGCGGAGATCATCCATTGCACCGTGAAAATAAGCGGGACCATAGTAATCATAGTCACCATTAGCAGCAGAATTATAAAAGGTTTTGGGAAGTTGCTGCCCGATAGCCAATGGTACGGGCGAAGTAAGTGTGGCAGGAGTACCCGTAATAGCGGCTGTTTTAACAAGTTGATTATTTATGTAAAATTTCATCGTTCCATTGGTGTACGTTACAGCTACATACGTCCATGTGTTATGCGGAACTGCTCCGGGATTGTCGTCTACATCATGATAGCCGTTGTTGGTGTCATGAAAGGTGAGAAACGGAAAATCATTGCTTTGTAATTGAAATTTGAAACCGTTCCAGCGGTTTAGAGAAAGAATATAATTATCAGAGTAGGTAACAGTCGGATTGATCCAAATGCAGATACTAAAATCTTTTGGGTTGAGCGCCTGGCTATAAGGCACTTCAATATAAGCACCGTTATCGAAACTGTAAGCCATATTAGGCCTGTTGAAACGGTCTGCAATCAATTTAGGCAAAACACCTCCGTCGACCGGCGCAGTTGAAGGTCCAATAGTACCCGATTTTGCAACGCCATCATGACCATTTCCCGATGAGTCAATTGCATTGCCATTAAACTTCCAGTGGGCAACCAGGTTGGCTACCGACACTTCCTGGATAAGCATTGAACTAAACTGCTGTATCGTTCTTCTAAGATTGGCAATGGAATTATTCACCTGTTGCTGTGTAAAAGAATTACCGGTTTTTACTTGTGTTGCCAGGTCGATTGCAGCGGCTAACAATGCTTTGGAACCGGGTGCATACTGGCCCGGTTTATTGCCTTCTGCCGCAGCAGCATTGACTGCATTGATAGAATCAATTAATGCAGTCAATGCTGTTTTATCTGCATTGTAATTGTTTTGAGTAGCATCATTCTTCTTGCATGCTGAAACAACAAACATAACAAGAAGGAAAGCGATAACCTGGTAAGAAAAATATTTAGCAATACGCATCGTATAAGTTTTTGTGATTAATAAAATTATTTACCCAACTTTTTATTGGTATCTCTTTCACTTTGGGGAATAGGGAAGAATTTATTGGTATTGTAATCAAAATTAGCAGATTCCGCTTTTAATAAAGGGGTGGCATAAGCGCTTCCATACCTGATCACATCAAAGAAACGCTGAAATTCAAGAGCCATTTCAGATCGTCTTTCCCTGCGTATAATATCACGGAGAGAGCTTTGATCTGTGGTAGTAATATCAGCTAATAATCCTGCTGGTATGGTACCAAAACCAGATAGAGTGGCGTCGTTTAAATAAGACTCCCTTGCTCTTTTCCTCACTTTATTTAAGGGAACCAGGGCATCGGCACTTTTGCCGGTTTCGTTGAATGCTTCTGCTTCAACCAGTAAAATATCTGCAAAACGAATGGCTTCATAATTTACACTGCCATCGTTTTTTCTTGTGTTGGGAACTTCGGACAAAGGCTGCACCTGCTTTTTGGTAATATACCCGGTAGTACTCCACGATGGATCGAAAGGCGTATCAAAATATGGATGGCCTGTTCTGGCCATAGAATAATCGAGCCTCGGATCAGTTGTATTACCGTCAGTAGACTTTTCATAATTGTTAACCAAACTTTGTGTGGGATAAAAGAAGCCATAACCATTTAATGAACGTGGTGCAAACCAGGCATTCAACTCATTGCCTAAACCAGGACTTGCCCCGGTAATATGGTTAACTGTAAAAATTGCTTCAGCATTTACTTTAGTAGCAGCCCTGAAATTGTCTGCATAATTGGGAAGCAGGGAATATCCCATGCCCTCAACAGCCTGGGCGGTTTGGGCAGCCAACATATAGTGATTAGTAAGTGTAGCATGAAAAAGATAGGTTTTGGCTAATAGTGCCATTGCTGCTCCCTTAGTAGCCCGTCCATAATCTGTAGCAGCCCACGAAGCCGGTAAACCTGCAGATGCATCCATACAATCTTTTTCAATCTGCGTATAGATGGTATCCTGACTGAGAGCAGGACTTTGTAATTCCTGCGGAGTTTCAACTTTCAAATGCAATGGTATGGCGCCATAACAGTTGGTGAGTACAAAATAATAATAGGCACGTAAAAACTTCGCCTGTGCTATCACCTGTGTTTTAACGCTTTCGCTTACAGCAGAATTGGATGCAGGTAACCCGTCAATCACGGCATTGCATCTGAAAATACCATCATAGTATCGTTGCCATACTGCTTCAACAGCTCCGTTAGTGGGTGTGATATTGAAATTATTAATGGCATCAAAGTCGGCCTGGTCTCCCGGATTGCCTCCTTTTATCGCATCGTCTGAGGCTACATCTCCCAATACCCATATTGCATTAGATCCACCCGAGGTAAAGCTGAGGGCAGCATAAGCAGAATTAACTCCGAGTGTTGCATTAACATCTGAAGTATAAAAGTTGTCAGGAGTATAATTACCCAGTACAGGCTGGTTCAGGAACTTCTTGCAGCCAAAGCAGAATAAAACAAGTGCTGGCAGCAATAGCCGAAGTATATTTTTAGTAGTCATCTTGCGTTTTTGTAAGGTTAAAAATTAATATTTGCGCCAACAGTAATGGTTCTGGCAGAAGGATAAGTTCCCCAGTCAATGCCCACAGCCCTTACTCCATCGCCCTGTCCATTGGCACTGGTGTACATTTCAGGATCGAGGCCGGTATACTTGGTTATTGTGAAAACATTTTGGGCACTTATAAAAATTCTGAATGAAGAGATCTTCATCCTGGAGAGTGTATTTGCACCAAGAGTGTAACCTAACTGCAGGTTTTTCAGGCGTAGATAAGAACCGCTTTCAAGAAAACGCGTTGAGGGCTGTTTATTATTCTGCGCCCCGATCCATGAGAGTCTTGGAAGCGTATTACTGGTGCCGGCGCCATTCCAGCTATCTACTGCCACTCTTTCTGTTATATTAAAAGGCCTGTAAAAACCTTCAATATCAGTAAGCACCTGGTTATACAATTTATTGCCATTTACTCCCTGGAAAAATGCATTGAGATCAAAGGATTTAAAATTCAAACCGGCCGTAAAGCCATAAGTAAATTTTGGAATGGGGCTTCCTGCATATACCCTGTCGTTCCCGTCAATTTTGCCATCGTTATTGGTATCCTGAAATTTTACATCCCCCGGTTGTATTCCCGGACCCTGGTAGGCATGCGTAAATACTTCTAAAGGTGTTTGAAAAATACCTTCCTGCTTCAATAAATAAAATTCACCAATTGGTTGTCCTACAGTGGTGATCGTAGAATACACATTATTGTCTATCCGTCCTCCCACTATAGGAGTAGCATCTGCAAGAGCTAATACTTCATTATGAATAGTAGCAAAATTGGCATTTACATTAAAGCGCCAATTCTTATTGATGTTGGCATGATAGGCCACTTCAAATTCAAAACCACGATTTTCTACCTTTCCCGCATTTACATACGGGTTACCTGCGCTACCACCACTGGTTGGTGCGGGTAGCGGAAGTAACAGGTTAGTGGTGGTTTTATTATAATAATCAGCAGTAATCTCCAAAGCATTTTTAAACAATCCTATATCGAGGCCTACATCAGCTTGTGTACCTGTTTCCCACAATACATTGGGATTGCCTTTTGAAATGATACTGTAGCCCTGGTTAGATTGACCTCCAAAGGGATAGTAAAATCCTCCTGCGATGAGGGAAGCATAAGAATAATTACTGATCTCCTGGTTGCCCAACTGACCCAGACTTGCCCGCAACTTCAGGTTTGAAATCGGTTTTATATCTTTCATGAAAGCTTCTTTGTCAATCCTCCATCCCACAGATCCCGAAAAGAAGTTGCCATAGCGGTTGTTGGGAGACAACCTGGAAGATCCGTCGCGGCGGAAATTAAAAGTGGCGAGATACTTATCTTGATATTGATAGGCAATCCTGCTGAATAAAGAAAATAAAGCCCAGTGCGACTCGTTGCCACCGTTATTCTGGATGCCAATTCCATTGTCTAAAAATTGAAAAGGAATTGTCTGATCAACATAATTTGTTCTTGAGGCAGAAAGTTGTCTGATATCATTCTTAATTGCTTCGGTACCTGCTAAAATGCTTACAGAGTGCTCGCCTGTAATTATATTATAAGTGGCTGTATTTGTCCAGTTATAACTCAGATTGTTTACATGAGACTGAGCCAATGAATTGGGAGAATTTTGCAACCGTTGCGGACTTCCCCAGGTAGGAAAGAATTGCCGGTAATCTGTCATAATAAAATTGGTACCTATATCTGATTTTATTTTCAGATTTTTTACCGGTGATATCTCCAGGTAAGCATCTCCCAATAAAGTATAATTATAAAAATTGCGGTCGGTATTGGCGGCAAGGGCTACGGGATTAAGGCCATCACCAAAAAAAGTGGTAGGATTGGGAAGGTCAACATAATTTCCTGCTGTATCAAACACCGGCGTTGCAGGAGTTCTGAACAAAGCATAGCGCACAACACTCGGTCCGGGATTTCCTGAACCATATCCATCTCCTGAACTTCCTACCTGCCTGGTTTTATTATAAGCCAGGTTCATATTGGTACCTACTTTAAAAATATCAGAAAGAGTGCTGGTAATGGAATTTCGCAGGTTAAACCGGTCGTTGGACGAATTTTGTATCATCCCTTTCTGGGTAAAATAATTAGCCGAAATAATATACTGGGTATTCTCGCTGCCCCCGCTAATGCTCATCTGAACATTGCTTAAGGGAGCAGTTTTTAATACCTCTTTTTGCCAGTTTACATTTGGCAAAGTACTAATCAAATTGGTTGGAATAAGTGTCCTCTGAGTAGAACTAACCAGGTTATCTGCTGTTGCCGCTTTATTAAAAGCATTTACAAATTCAGCAGTATTGGCCATCTTGATATAATGCGCGGGAGATTGCTGACCGGTATACGCACTAAAACTAAATCTTGGTTTTCCCGATCTGCCTTTTTTGGTGGTAATCACCACTACGCCATTTCCTGCACGTGCACCATAAATAGAGGCCGAAGAAGCATCTTTCAGGATAGAAATGCTTTCAATATCATTTGGAGAAATCTGGTTAATTCCATCCTTGGTAGGCACTCCGTCAATTACGTACAAAGGATCATTATTGTTAATGGTACCTATCCCCCTGATTTTTACTGATATGCCATCTCCCGGAGCGCCGGTAGACTGGGTTACCGCTACACCGGCAGCTTTGCCCTGCAAAATCTGATCTACTCCACCTACAGGTATATCCAGGATGTCTTTTGTAGAGATATTGGAGACCGCGCCAGTAATATCTCTTTTTCGCTGGGTTGTATACCCAACCACCACTACTGTATTACCTCCTGAAACCAGGTCTTTTAATACAACATTATTCACCGGTTTAGTGCCGGCCGAAATCGTCTGTGCTTCATACCCTACTGAGGAAAATTGAAGCGTTACGGTATTTTTAGCAGACACAAGCCGGTAAAAGCCTTTTGAGTCTGTAGCGGTACCAGCGGCGGTACCGGTAATGATTACCGAAACACCGGGAAGAGGTTCCCCCTTTTCATTTGTTACTGTACCGGTATACTCCCTGCCCGTACCCGTTTGTGCAAAAGAGTTTAAAGCAACAAAAGAAAATAAAGATAAAAATGTGAAAAGTAGTTTTTCAGTAATAGTTACACGTATACATGAAAAAACAAAGGCAGGTAATTTTTTTTTCATAAGGCGGTTTTGGTTGTTAGAATAACAGGAATGGAGCAATCCGATGGATCAACTGTATACTAAAAATACGAACAATATAGAAGAGTCCGTACTTTAATTGGGTAATATCAAGTTGCCGTTTTTCTTTTTTTAAAAAGTCAACAGAACTTCTTTGTGGAACTTCTGTTGTGTCACTCACTTGTACGATATCTTTTCAAGGAGCTTTTTCCTTTATGACAATTATATATACACCACTTCTAAAAGCATTAAAATCAACCATTTAGTGTATACTGCTTTTGTTGCGCCGTAGAAGCAGGGGGAATTTTGGTATGCACCCTTTAATTCCTGCTATAAAGAAGGGCCATAAAGCATAACGCCTTACTCTTTTGCCATTCCCCCTATCATTTGAAGGAATAGAGTTCTGATTTATTGAATACTTCCATAATGAACTATTACTGAAGCTTATTATTTTGTTGCACTACTTCTGACGGAGTAAAACATGTACAGAAGCATCTGTTAAGGATGGTTTTATATCTCCCTGGCTTGTCGAATGAAGAATGAAAAGTAAAAGAGTGCGACGCAAGGATGACTCATAGTAGTAATGTAGCCCGGTTCAAAAAGATCTACTCACTTTTTTATCCTCGTAGCACAATACACTTTTACTTCCACACATAAGTTGCTGCCGAGCCATTATTTAAGGTAGTGGTAACTATTTTACTATTGTATTGAATGTTGAAAGTCTGGGTACTGCCCATAGCGTTCAACACGATCAATACTTTTGACCCGTCGGTGTTTTGGAAAGCAACATTGGGCATATTGGTCATTTCGGTCGAGCTTATCCTTATGGCGCCCGGCCTCACAAACTTGGATGCATGCGCTATAATATAGTAAGAAACGTTACGTACTACATTGCCGCCGCTAATGGTCAAAGCTCCCTGGCACACGGTGCAGCCACCGTTTGTATGCGGCCCAAGACCGCCATCGGTAGCGAGGTTCCACTCAAGCACATTCCTGCTCCAGTTAAGGGGCGCTCCAACAATTAAGTTGGTAAGATGCCAGCCCAGGTCACCGCTGAAAGATCCTGTTGACGAAGTATACTGTTCTGTAAAATAGATGTTTTTGCCTGGAAAGGTGTTATGGATAGAGGTAAGCGCAGTAATATTTCCTGAATATAGATGAAAGGCAGAGCCGTCAACAAAAGCGCTGGCAGCAGCATCACGTAGTATTGCAACGGGATAGTCAGGCCGGTCTGCATTATGATCCCAGATAATTATTTTCGTTGCCAGCCCGGCGGCTTTAAGCTGCGGCCCCAGGCTGTTTTTTATAAAATTTGCTTCTTCATCTGCCTGCATCACCATTGCAGGGTTATTGCCGGCATTTAAAGGCTCGTTTTGTGGGGTAATGGCATCAATAGAAATGCCCTGCGCCTGCATAGCCTGTATGTATTTTACAAAGTAAGTTGCATACACATCATAGTAAGATGTATTTAAGCTGCCGCCGGTAAAACCATTGTTGCCGGCGGTATTCACTTTCATCCATACCGGAGCTGTCCATGGGGTGGCCAGTATTTTTATCGTCGGATTAATCGCCACTATCTTTTTCAAAACAGGAATAAGATCGGTCTTTTCTTTGTCAATGCTAAAGTTTGTCAGGTTTAGATCAGGGGCGGATGAATCATCATAGGTATAGTCACCGGCGCTCATATCAGATGCGCCTATGCTTATACGCAAGTAACTGATGCCTATATAGGTGCTGTCGGTTGAAAATAACTCCTTAAGCAACGCGTCCTGCTGCGCCACCGGAAGGCTGTTTATAACAGTTGCGCTTCCACTGGTTAGGCAAAACCCAAAGCCGTCCATAGTTTGGTAGGTTTTGGTGCTATCCACGCTGATGGTTGTATTTGAGTTGGAGATATTGCTAAAGCTTAGAGTGATACTCTGCTTTTGAAATAGCTGCGACTGATTTGAGTTAGTTAACCACATCGCTACATCCGATTTTACAGGTGTTACCGAGACAACCGGAGGTACTACCGGTGGAGTTGGAGAGGGAGTAGATTTTTTGCTGCAGCTAATGCTAAAGCATACTATAAGCAACAAAAAAGATTGGGTAATTAGGAAGATTTTTTTCATTTGGCTGCATTTTAGAGAAATTGGCGTAATGACTATTTGGTTCGCCAATAACTGCTAATATAGTATTAATACCCGGTTCGGGCTACCTGCATTTGACATAACGGTTGTAACCAACAATGTAATTTTACAATTCCTCTTCAGCTCTTTTTCTAGAATGAAGGACTTTATTATGTTTATTATATCAGCGAAGCGATAAAAAAAGTGAATAGGATTTTTGTTGAGCCCGGCTAAACTACTGCAATGAGACATCGTTGCGTCGCACTCGTGTACTTTTTATTCTTTATTCTACAAACCACGGCGTCGCTCATATTCCTTGAAAACTATAGTACAGATAACAAGACATTTTTCCGTTTCTCTATTTCCTCACTTCAAGTACGATTTTTCCTTTGGTATGTCCTTCTTCACTCATTTTGTGCGCCTCTGCAGCCTGGTCTAAAGGCAACACTTTTGAAATAATAGGTTTTACTTTTCCTTCGTCTATCAATGAAGCGATTTGTTTCAGATCTTCAGGTATAGATTGCGCCATAAAACTTTTCCCTTTTATGCCTTTTTCATCCAATACTTTTTGGTCGGAAATTCCAACTGTACATACAAGTATTCCTCCGGGCTTTAGAGAACCTACAATCTTTTTCTGGTCTTCTCCGCCTCTCGTATCAAACACTACATCTACATCTTTTAAATTCTTTTCAAAGCCTTCATGGTGGTAGTCAATTACTTCATCAGCGCCTAAATCTTTTAGGAATGCGGCATTTTCTTTAGAGGCAGTGCCAATCACATAAGCCCCTTTCCATTTGGCAAACTGCACTGCAAAAGAACCTACTCCTCCCGAAGCGCCCTGTATCAATATTTTTTGTCCCGGCTGCAATTCACCATGTTGCAGAACACCCTGAAATGCAGTAAGACCGGCCAGTGCAACACCTGCTGTTTCCGTAAAGCTTAGTGATGCAGGTTTAAACGACAGTTCTGCAGCCCGAACTGCTATATATTCTGCATAGCTACCGTTTCTCGAAACATCAGGCCTGCCATACACTGCATCTCCCTTTTTAAAGTGGTGTACATCTTTACCTGTTTCTTCAATTATGCCCGCAACATCCCATCCCAAAATCAAGGGAAAAGTATAATGAATCTGTCCCATCCTGTGACCTTGACGTACTTTCCAGTCTATGGGGTTTACGCCTGATGCATATACCTCAATCAATACCTCGTCATCTTTAATGTTGGGTTTCGGAGCATCTTCATATATAAGCTCTTCAGGACCGCCAAACCGATGAATTTGAACTGCTTTCATAAAATTGGTTTAATAGTGATAAAAATGTTTTGTAATCAAACCACCTTTTCTTCCTACAACAATTTCTCCGGCACAATTGGCAACTCTCTAATTCGCTTTCCCGTTGCATGATACACCGCATTGGCAATAGCCGCAGAAATTCCGGTAATGCCTATCTCTCCAATTCCTCTTGCGCCTACAGGACTGATGAACGGATCTGGCTTATTGATAAACTGAATGTCAAATTGTGGCGTGTCTGCGTTTACAGGCACGATGTATTTCTCCAGGTCACGGGTTACCACTCTGCCGTTATTAGGATCATAAATCGTTTCTTCAAACAAGGTCATTCCGATACCGAAGATCATTCCACCCATTATCTGGTTAGTAGCCGTTTTCTGGTTCAGCACTTTACCAATATCCATTACACCCACAACCTGGTCAACACGTACTTTGCCCAGCAACGGGTCAACCAAAACCTTTACAAAGTGTGCTCCGAAAGAATGGAAGTTGTACTTTTTACGGTCTACCTCTTCATCCTGTTTTACTGCCGGGCTTTGCTGGTCTTCTTTTGAAGCTTCGCTGCTTTCACCGCCTTTAGCAGCAGGATTCGCTTCCTGCGACTGCGTTTCTTTTGTACTGGCATTGGTGGTTAGCTGAACCTCCACCATTGGCAGGTTCTGCCGGGCTATCAACTGCGAGTAGGTTTCTCCCTTCGAAGGGTCACTTTCAACGAACAGTCTTCCGTTCTCTGCCTTTATCGCCTGCTCTGCCTGACCCGATAAAGGCGACCTGTTATCTGCTAAAGCAAGCTTTATCACTTTGCTTTTCAGTGTAAGACCTGCTGCCCACACAGCCGAACCTGCACTGGCTGCTGTTTGCGAACCGCCTGAATTGGGCCCTTTCGGATACAATGAATCGCCGATCTTACATTGTATTTTATCAACCGGTAAGCCGGTTGCTTCTGCAGCTATCTGGGTTAAAATAGTATAAGTGCCGGTGCCAATATCCTGCGTTGCACAAAAGATAACAGCATGACCATCAGGAAAGACCTGCATTTTTACTGATGAGGATGTACGGTTGGCGGGATAAACAGCAGTAGCCATCCCATATCCAACCAGAAGATTGCCTTCGTGCATAGAACCGGGGGTTGGATTGCGTTTTGACCATCCAATTGCATCTGCTCCTTTCTGATAACATTCCCGAAGGTTTTTAGAAGAGAATGGCTTACCTGTTTGCGGATTCTTTTCGGCATAATTTGCCAGCCTCAATTCAAGCGGATCTATTTTTAGTTTATATGCCAATTCATCCATCGCGACTTCCAGGGCAAATGTTCCCGGAGCTTCGCCCGGTGCCCGCATGGGGCAGGGCGTTCCTTTATTTATTCTTCCCACACTATGGGTAACTTCAAGGTTAGGAGAGTCGTACAGAATTTTTGTAGCAACGCCCGCCTGCTCAACAAATTCATCCACAAAAGAAGTTTCGGCGGTAGTGAGATGTTGTATTGATGAAAGCTTACCATTTTTGCCGGCTCCCAATATGACGTGCTGAATAGTTTCTGAGCGTCGTCCATTGCTGGTAAACATATTATTGCGGTCAAGTACTATTTTAACTGGTCTTCCTGCCTGTTTTGCCGCCATAGGAGCCAAAACAGAATGCGGCCAGGTAAAGCCTTTTGAACCAAATCCGCCTCCGATATATTCTGAGATGAGATGAACTTTATCGGGCAGCACGCCCAGCATTTGTGCAATTGCATTCTGGCTTCCGACAACAGATTGAGTAGAGTCGTAAATGGTAACAGTATCTCCTTTCCATTCAGCAATGGTAGCATGCGGTTCCATTGCGTTGTGGTGATAAACGGGTGTGGTATAGGTTTCATTTAAAACTACTTCTGCCGTCGCAATATCGTTTTGGGCATCGCCGCGCTTTGTTTGTATTTCACTGCCTCCCAATCCCTTTGCCGGTTTGTACACCTCAGCCTGTTCAATTTCAAATATGGCTTTTTCTTCATCGTACTCAACCTTCACTAATGTAGCGCCATGTTCTGCGTTTTCGAAAGTATCGGCAACAACGATGGCAATGTGCTGCCCATCGTAAAATATGCGGTCGCTTTGCAGTGGCAGCAAATCCCGCTCACCCAGTTTACCCGAACCAGGGTCTGAACTGCCACCACTTAGCTGGTGTAGTTGCATCGAATTTTTATAGGTGATTACCGTCAACACACCGGGAAACTTTTCAGCTTTACTGGTATCAATGCTTCTGATCCTTCCTTTTGTGATCGTGCTTTGAACCAGTACGCCATAAGCAAGATCATTCAATTTAAATTCAGCGGAGTACTTTGCGCCGCCGGTAACTTTTAAAAACCCGTCTACCCTGTCAACGGGTTTGCCGATTATTTCGCTCATACTTTACCTCCTGCAGTGGTTAGTGCACGCACAATTGTGCGCTTAGCCAGCTCTATTTTAAAAGCATTAAACTTATAGGGTTTTGCATCTTTCATAGTGGCGTCTGCCGCTCTTTGATAGATTTGTTCGTTAGCGGTACTTCCTGCCAGTATTTCTTCGGCAGCGGTTGCGCGCCAGGGTTTTGTTCCAACACCTCCCAAAGCAATTCTTGCAGATCGTATTTTTCCGCCCGAGATATCAACAGCAACCGCAGCAGATACAAGTGCAAATTCGAAAGAGGCGCGGTCACGAACTTTTAAATAATGCGAAGCCCTGGCAGCATACGGAATGTGGGGAATGGTAACCGCCGTAATTAAATCG
>CAXUMK010000103.1:0-18058 GCA_964251885.1 uncultured Segetibacter sp.
TACCACGATTTTCAATGTATCTAAAACTCATGATAGATGGGACAACGTCGAAACCATTTAGCGCAATCACTTTGCCTCTTTCAATAGGTATAAAAGGTAATAAAAATATTTGTATCAAAATAGCACGAGATCAGTATACAAAAAGAATTTTAGCATCTTCTGAAGTTACTCATGCTCATCCTACGCCTTTCTTGCCACCTACTTTATTTGAGTGAACTACATACTTAAATTAAATGAATAATGCAACCGTTTTTTTCCTTTAATAAAACAGTCTTATATCCTTGCATTCACAATTCACCGTCCATACCTTACTCAAAATTTACAACTATGCGAACCAGCATTCTTTGCGTACTAATTCTTTGCACCATTCAAAGTATTTACGGTCAGACCCCTTGTACTGGCTTAGATACTATTGATTATCCTCGATTTCGTGAAATTTTACATAATCAATTCACGAAGCTTATTACCGGCCAAACTAACGCACAACCTGGAAACTTTGCAGCAGTTGATTTGGAGAAAACCGAAGTTTCATTTAATGGTTCCCAAGTATTTACAAATGGCGCTGTAGCCTCTCTTAATGCTAGTGGTGGGGTAAGTGATGGAGCGTTTTCCTTATTCTCAAATTCGAAACTTAGTTCAAATATTGGTCTTGAGTTCAAATACAGTTTTCTAAATTCTTACCAAAACCACATGCTTGGGTTTTCATGCAAAGAACTTCAACAGTTTCAGAAAGACACTTCCGATTTAGCCCTATACTACAGAACTCATTTGGATATGATGAGAAAGGATTTAGTGCTAAAAAGCGCACAACGTAAATCGTTGCTTCAGGAAAATCAAAGAATTCAGGACATGCTTGATTCTGCAAAAAATCCAGTATTTATAAAAGAATTACAGTTTAAAAAAGGCCAAAATGAACTTCTTATCGATTCTTTGAACTTACTAATACAAATAACATACAAAGGAGGAGATGAAAAGGCATTCGCTGAAGCATTAAATAAAGAACGAGTTCAAAAAGTAAAGGACGCTAAACAAACAATTAATATTCACGCTTTTGATATAGCATGGTTTGCAGTTGGATACAAAGTAGTAAGCAAAGGGTTTAGCGTGTTTGATTCAGCAAAACAGTTTAAAGATCAAGTACAAAAAAAAGAGTACGTATCACATCAAGTAAGTATCGAGTATAATCATTATAAATGGGACAAAATTCCTTATCATACTACATATTTATTGCTTGGAGTGATAGCAAATGTTGATGACAACAAGGATGACCTGGAGTCTTTGGAATTGAATGACGTAACCAATTATACAAGCTTAAATGGTATTCGAAGTTCTAGTGATAAATACACTGTCTATACCGGCGACTATAAACAACGGTTATTTGGGATGAGATTATACGGAGATTATTATAAATTCTTATTTAATAATAATATTGCCGCAGCCCATTTATATGCGGAGGGGAGATTTAAAAATGCACTAAAACCTGAATACAATTTTGGCTTAGGATTTTTGTATAATTTCTCTAATGTCAAAGATGAAAAATCAGTTATCAATACCGAACTGTTTTACACCTTTTTAGATGTATTTAATGGTACATTAAGTAAAAAATCATTTTCTGAACGAAATACTATTGGAATTCGCTTTTCATTTCCTATTAACTTTTAAAATTTAAATTATGCCAGATCAACAATTTCACATTCAGTGGAGAGCAGTTTGTTATACCGATAATAGGTATTTAGCAAAGCCAAAAGACAGTGTAGAAGAAGCAAATAGCGATGTAGCGGCACATTTGGCTATACATCCAGATCACGATACTGATGTCATTGTTTTACAATCTCATTCGCAGAGCTTTAGAGCTAACGTTAATTTCAAATCTCTTCGAGAACATTAAAAAGACACAATATAAAACGGTTGGGTTGGATGTTTAAGGTTATAGGTATGGATAAATATTCAGAAAAAATAAAAGCCCCGTAGTCTACTGGTGCTATAATGAAAACTATTTGCCATATCAGTTGAAGATTATATCTACCACGATTTTCAATGTATCTAAAACTCATGATAGATGGGACAACGTCGAAACCGTTGTGCTATAACGCTTCCACTATCTTTCGCTAGAGGTAGGAATAAAAACGAAATAATCCCTGTATTAAGAGAAAAACTCAGTATACAGAAGGTTGAGGAAACTAATCACGGTACCGATTTCCAAAAAGATAGTTTGCCAACGCAGTTTTCTCTTTTCAGTTGAAGAAAAAAATTCTCTCAATTGCTTGCATATTCAAATATGACGTAATATTTTAGAGTCATCCCCCACATTTACTATTTTATAGAACTATTTATATAAAGAAATACAGGTTAGCATTTAACAGTATTTCCCTATGTTCTAAGATTGCATTTACCACCCTTAAACATAAAGTAGTATGGCAGCCCTATCTGTTATCCTTTCCCATTGGTATTACAACTTCGAAGACTTGCAACTCTCATCCAATGACTTTTACACCTCCCTTGAAACACTTCTGAAAGAGCGCACCTATCCGGGCGTTTCCGCCAAACGGGTGACACATTCAGAAGGTGGTATGTTCTCCGCAGGACGTGAATATTTGCAAATAACGCGCGGTGATTACGTGTTTGATATTTGTGCCGCGCCGTTTGGCAAAAGCTTCTTCATTTCCTGGTGGCTTGGAGAAAAAGGCAGCTTTCTTGCCGACCTTCTTGCTCGTATCCCTTTTATTGGTGCGTTTCTCGCACGAAAAGCGCTCCAAAAGACGTATTTTCAAATTGATACCGAGAATATGTTTCGGGAAGCTATTAGCCAAGCTCTCCTTTCCATTATTGATGCTATTCTTGAAAAGAAAGGACTGCGGGTACTGACTGGACAAGAGCGCAAACCGATTGATGCAGCAAAAGCCGCGTGACCGATGTAGTTGACATAGCACGGTCAAGAGCGCTTACCGCTCAATTTTACGAATGGGAGCAGCGCGGGCGCGGCTGGCTGCTTGCAGAGGTGCCAGTACATCTTGAAGCGCCGTTCTATCCCTTTTTGTATCACTCCGTCTCAACACCATATACCGATGATGGGAAGCGACCTACACTGTTGAGTAAAGCGGTTGAATTTTTTAGAGGGAGCAAAAAGCCTATTGCCGATGAACAATACGAGACTCCCGCTCTTGAACCCTTTCCATACACTGATGCCGGTGCTCTTACATTTCTCACGGTTGCCTTTCCCCGGCTTTATAAAGTCCGCTCTGAGAGCATGGAACAATTGCTCGTCATGCTCTCCTCGTGCAAACATCCACTAAGCTTTGAAATCATTGCCTCGCATACTTCCATTGCAGTGCAGCTCGTTTGTAGAGAAAGAGACAAAGGGTACGTCCAAAGCCAAGTTTCGACATTTTTTCCTGATGCTACCGTCACCATAACACCAGACAGGGTTACAGCGATGGTATTGGAGGAAGCACCGATGTATATGGTTGATTTTGGATTGCAGGAGGAATTCATGCGCCCACTTGCAATGGCGGCAAGTTTTGATTATGACCAGTTCATTGGGTTGTTTGGCATACTGGAGCATTTGGGAGTGCACGAACACGCGGTAGTGCAAGTTCTCTTTTCTGGTACTGTTAACACCTGGACACAAAGCATTCTCACCGCCGTTTCTGACGGGGAAAAAGGCTCGTTCTTTCTTGATGCACCGGAAATGCCGGCACTTGCCCATGAAAAAGTTGCACGGCCATTGTTTGGCGTCACAATTCGTGTCGTTACCCAAGGCAAGAGCCTTACCCAAGCTTCCCGTTTGCTTCATACCATAACCACAGCCTTCATTACCCTCTCTACTTCCAAATGTAACGCGCTCATTCCCCTATCCGACGAAAGCTATACAGCAGAAACAAGACTAACGGATGTGCTTTTGCGGCAGTCACATCGCGTGGGTATGCTCTTAAATGCCCGGGAGCTTGCAACCTTTGCGCACTTCCCTTCTGCTTCGATCACCTCTGACAAGCTGGTACGAGACATCCACAAGACCAAAGCTTCTCCTGGGAGTACCGAACCGCATCAGTACGTGATTGGGCTCAATGAGCATCAAGGCAAGCAAAAGGCTGTGACATTGAGTACGGAACAACGACTACGCCACATGCATATTATAGGTGCTACCGGCACGGGCAAATCAACGCTCCTCCTCAACCTTATTAGTCAGGATATCAAGCTTGGTAATGGCATTGCTGTACTTGATCCTCACGGCGATTTGATTGAAAGCATTTTGCCCTTCATACCCGAAAAACGGATTAATGATGTCATTGTCATTGATCCGTTTGACAGTGAATACCCTGTTAGCTTCAACATTCTCACTGCCCATTCAGACATTGAAAAAGAAATCCTCTCCTCTGACTTAGTTACCCTCTTTCGACGATTCTCCACAAGCTGGGGAGATCAGATGAATTCAGTATTTGCCAATGCAATATTGGCAATGCTCGAAAGCACACAAGGAGGCACACTTGTTGACTTGCGCCGCTTTCTCATTGAAAAACCATTTCGGGAGCAGTTCCTCGCTACCGTTACTGATCCTGAGATCGTCTATTATTGGCAAAAAGAATATCCGCTCTTGAAAAGCGGCTCTATCGGCCCCATACTTACCAGGCTTGATACCTTTCTTCGTCCCAAGCTTATTCGCAACATGGTGTCGCAAAAGCAGAGTTTGGATTTCGAACACATCCTCAATGCCAAAAAGATTGTACTGGTCAAGCTCTCACAAGGTTTAATCGGTGCTGAAAATAGTTTTCTCTTGGGTGCACTCATCGTCTCGAAACTCCAGCAGGCCGCTATGGCTCGCCAAGCGATACGCAAAGATGAACGTGCCGACTTCTTCCTCTACATTGATGAGTTTCACCAGTTCATCACGCCCTCCATGACTACCATCCTCACAGGTGCCAGGAAATACCATTTGGGATTGGTTTTGTCACATCAGGATATGCAGCAAGTGGTGAAAAGTGATAGTGAGCTATCAAGCTCACTCCTGGCAAATGCAGGTACGCGTATTTGTTTTCGTGTGGGAGAAAGTGATGCAAAGAAGTTCGAAGACGGCTTTGCCTCCTTCGTGTCGGCAGATTTGCAAAACCTTTCTATAGGTCAAGCCATTGCTCGAGTCAACCAAACAGACTGTGACTTTTCACTCACTATACCGCCCGTTGCTGCATTTCCTGTCATTAATTACACTGAAAAAATCATTGCACGATCACGGGAAAAATATGCGAGAAAGGTTGTCTCCGAACAACCACAACCTACTGTATCAACAGAAATAGCTATAGCGAAGGAACCACTACAGCATCCAAGTGCTGTAGAACCTGAAATCATACCGCCAGTTGCTCCGCTAAAGACAGAACCTCAAAAGCATACAGTACCTGTTGAGATTGTGAAAGACAGTGCTGAAATTGAAGAAAAAAAGAAAATACAAAGCAAGCATCGCTATCTGCAAACGCTGATAAAAAAGATGGCAGAAGAACGCGGTTTTAAAGCATCTTTGGAAGTGCCGACAAAGGATGGGAAAGGAAAGGTCGATATCGTGCTTGAAAGAGATGGTAAAAAAATAGCTGTTGAAATATCTGTGACTACTGATGCTTCCTGGGAGTTGCATAACATTCAAAAATGCTTAGCAGATGGGTATGAAATAGTCGTTGCATGTTCTTCTGACCAAAAAACTTTAGCAACGATACAAAAAGAAATAAATAAACAATTGTCAGATGGAGAAAAAGCTAAGGTGGTACTCCTGCAACCTGAAAGTCTTTATGAATATTTGGATAAGAATAATGTTGAAACGGCAAAAGTGACAACGGTAAAAGGGTATAGGGTAAAAGTTAATTATAATCAATCATCAAAAGAAAAGAGAGTTCAAAAATCTGAAATACTTAATGATATTCTTTTGAATACAATCAGAAAATAAATCCTTCATTTTGTTTCTTTTTTTATTAATTTGTTACGTACATTTCAGAAAGCTATTATCTATTCTTCTCTTTAAAAAGCAACTCAACTGTTTTTAGTTTAAAATCTTTGTATTAGAGCTTGAATAGCTTTCGCATAACATTAAAGATGTTTTTATGAAAAAACTAATCTTGTTTTTTTCAATAGTACTGATTGTAGCAAAAACATATTGCCAAACTAATATCATAACAAACGGAGATTTCAGTGTTTCAAATAGTTATTGGAAAACGACCGGAAATTTTAATTATTCGGCTTGTCCGACTGCTTGCGAAGCCGGAAATCCTTACGCGTTTACTTCATTAACGAGTTGCGCTAACATAGATAACGCTTCTGGAACTCTCTATCAAGAGACGCAAACTATTCCATACGACGCAACAAGTGCAATGCTAAGGTTTGTTCATCGAACAGGGACAACAAATACGTCAGCCGTTGTTGACCGACTTTTTATAACTCTTGAGTTTGATAATCAAAGTTTTGAAGTAGGAGGATTAACGAACCTTACTAATTCTCCTAATCAATGTTCTGAAGTTAAAATTGATATAAGCGATTATATCCTTTCTCGAAAAGGTAAAACACTAACATTGAAGTTTACTTCAATACAGCAAACGGATAACTTTAAAACCATTTTTCGATTGGATAATGTAAGTATAGATGTTATCACAAAAAGTGATGGGGGTGGAGTCAGCACAGGATGCATTACTTGGATGAACGGCAGTGTTCCAGACAAAAACACAGTAGACCTAGCTGAATATTTATGCAATAAACACATTATTGATCCGATTCAAGATGCTTCCACGTTACAAGATAAAATTAAACTTGATGAAGTTTGTCTTGGGGTCACCAATTCTCTTTTTGATCCTTCTGCAACATTAGCGTCCGATTATTATCCAATAATGCAAGAAGAAATTTATAATCTTCCTCCGCCATCTTCCAGAGCGGCAAAAGCGATGCTTTTCCTTGACTACTCTGATGGAATTAGTCCTCTCAATCGCGATAATTTCACTTTTAGGTTTAGGTCTCAATGTTCGACTGAAGAAGCACTACGCGTCATCATGGAAGGTCGACGCATTTCTCCACTTTGGACTGGATATGACAAGTTTAAGACTGGAGGTTCAAGTTTATTCTGTAACCTAAAAGTGAACAACCAGTTTTATGGTTATGTGCAAGAAGCAAAAAATAGAAAGTGGCTTGATGGATTAACAAATACCAACTGCTATTGTACCAATTGCCTAAATCAAAATCTTCCAAGAATAGAGTTTTGGAAAATACTTAAGAAAGCGATTGAAGCAAGTGGGATAATTTCTCCTAATGATAACGACTTTTCTATTCCTAATAATATATCCGCCTTTAATAGTAATATAAGCGGGGATGTTGAAAGAGGAATTTTAAATACTAATCAAGCCTTTTTTCACATTCCTACCTATAGCTTTCCTTTGGATTTCACAGCAAACTATCATTCAAATACTACGGATTTCCCGATTCTTGGAACTAAGTATACAACTAATGAAGCTGAACCGCAAAATTGGAACATTCAACGTGTATTGCCATTAGGAAGAGGGTGGAGTCATTCATTTAATATTTATATTCAGGTGGTCACAGACATTGATGGAAATGACAAGTTTTTTGTCATTCAATTTCCGGATGGGACATCGGAAACCTATGATTTTCAACACAAGGAATTTGTAACAAAGGGAGTATACGACAAACTTTCGTATAACAATACTTCTCCGGTAAGCCAAATCTCTTTAGAGACAAAGGACAAAGTTAAGTATCTTTTTCACAGAGATGGCAACACAAATTTGTTCTATTTGTATAATATTTACGATAGAAATTACAATAATTTATTTCTAATTTACGAATACTTCCCTGAACTCAACCATCCATATAGAGTTTCCCGCCTTTCTAAAGTTTATGTACCACAAACATCAGCCGCTCTTACTTTTTATTATCAGCCAGAAACAAATTTTCTTTCTTCCGTCAAGGACAATAGTGGACGAGAAATAAAATTTTATGTAAATAAGTATACCGAAACCTTGGACAGTGTCATTAATGCAGAAGGGGGAAATACAAGCTATGTTTACGGTTCTGGAGATGAAGCGGCGCTTCTTAAGAAAATAATAAAACCTAACGGCAATACAGTCAACAATACATATTTAAAGAGAAAGTTACATCAAACTAGCAACTCTAAATATGTTATTAATGTAGACTTTACAGCAAACTACTTGTCTACCGGAGCAAGTACTTCTGCAAAAATATCAGTAACACCAAAAGATGGTCAAATGCTTACTACCGAATATCGTCATAACAGTTCCGGTAGAGTCGAACAAATACAATCAAATACAGAAGATAAAAGTATCACGTATGGTGACACAGAAAATCCCACTTTTCCAACACAAATCTCTGATAATAATTTGCAAACGGTAGAAAGGTTTAAATACGATTTTACCAATGGGAATTTAAAAACTGATACATGGATAAGTCGGGGCGAAACAAAAATTGACTCCTTTGAATATAACAGTAACAATGATATTGTAGAGCATACTTGGCCAAATAAGACCGTCATTCATTATACTTACGATAGCGCGGGAAATTTAATACAAAAAAGAGGGCCGCACGGTCTGCAGATTGATTATACTCCAAATGTTCACGGTCAAATTACACAAATAAAAAATACATCAGGCAGCACTACAAATCTGGAGTATTTAGGAACAAGCGGCAATCTTTCAAAAGTTTCCATCGATGGCTCTGCCATTTCAGCGAGTGCTTCTTATGATAGTGCTTCTCGCCTTACCAGTATAACAAATCCAAATGGTTCAGTAGACAAGTATACCTATGATAATAATGACAATATCACGGAAGCAATAAAAGATGCAGAAGGATTAGGACTTACCACTTCCTACCGCTATGATCCAAATGAAAATCTTACGCATATAATTGATCCTAAAAGGGATAGTACAAACTTGACGTATGATTTTGCGACTGATGACTTGAAGGAAGAACAATCAAGCATTTATAAAAGAAGTTGGGATTATAACCCAGATGGAACGTCGAAAAGTTATACAAACAAAAATGGTCATCAGTTTACGTATGAGTATTATAGTCCAGATGACACAAGAGCGGGTTTGCTGAAAAATGACGGGTATGCAGAATATATCTACGACCAAAAAACAAGACTGCTCCAGGGAGTCAAAAAAACAGATGACAACTCTACCATCAATTATGAATATGATGGGGCGCTGCGAATAAATAAAGTGACGTATAGCGGATTGTCCGGAAGTGATGTTTCCTACGTATATGACAATAGCGATAATATAACCTCAATTTCATTTTCAAAGGGAACATATCATTACAGCTACGACTCACTCAATAGAGTGAAGTCAGTCAAAGATTGGAACAATGCATTGATTGTCGAATATGAGTACCGTGCAGATGGAATGCTAACGAAAGAACTTTTAGGCAATGGAGTTATAGTCAATTACCATTACGATACAGCAAGCCGTGTAGATAGCATTTGGAGTGTAAATTCAAATGGTAGTTTGATACATGCAGTAGGAGCTTCCTTAGATAGTAATGGCAATCATATTCGAGAGTCAAGTTTTGTCTCAAGTACTCTGCCAACATATACTTTCCCCCTTTCGGATGAACCGCTTACCTATTCTTACGAAAATACCAATCGTTTACAATCGATCAATTCCTACTCTGTCGCAGATAACTTTAATGGGGATCAGCTTACCAATACTTATACAGGATTTCAAAATAGCTCATATGATGAAAAGGACAATTTACTCGGCTGCACTGTCGATGGTCTGACAAAGTCGTTTGAATACGACGCATTAGGAAATAGGAGAAGCATTAATAAAGATCAGACGTTTATTCTCGATCAGGTAAATAATAGCAATGTTTTGTATGCCTCATCTACAAATCAGCTATACGTTCATTCTCCCAATGGCTTGATATGTAGCATTGATCCTTCTACTGGAGAGAAAGAATATTATGTATATGACTTTAGAGGGAGTACTATGGCAGTCATTGACGGCAATCAAGAAGTAAAAGAGGCTTATAGTTATGATCCTTTTGGCTCTATTACTGAAAGCTCCAGTGCAACTCCGGGCTCTACGACTCCTTTTTTGTACGTGGGAAAGTATGGAGTAATGTATGAGAGCCCTCATTTGTACTATATGAGGGCAAGATATTATGATCCTACGGTTGGACGGTTTTTAAGTGAAGACCCCGAATGGAGCACAAACTTGTTTCCTTATGCTGGCAATAATCCATTGACAAATATTGACCCTAATGGCAATATTCCACTACCTGTTGTGGGAATGATTTTAGATATTGGTCTTGGTGCTTATGATCTTTATAAGGGTAATTACGGTTCTGCTGCATTCAATTTTGCTTCTGCTGCTACTTTTGGTATTCTGGATGATTTAAATGATATTGTAAAGGGATATAACATCTTATCAGAGTTTAGTGAGGCTAGTGTAATTTCAAGGAGGTCATCAACAGTTTTAGGAAAACTTGGTGAAGAAGCAGTTGGAATAGAAAATAAAAAATCTTTTATTCCATCTTTAACTCAAACAGCAAATTACAGAGTTCCTGAAGAACTTACCGCTAGTAGTATAACTGAAGTAAAAAATGTTAATAGATTGTCATTGACTAATCAAATAAATGATTTTCTACTTTACTCACAACAGAATAACTTACAATTTAACCTTTATACTCGGACAAATACTATAATTTCTAAACCTTTACAAGCTTTAATTGATAATGGAAGTATTATTTTAAAAAGAATACCTGGATTTTAATATGATAAATGAAGCAACCAAAATAAATAAGTTACTAGCCAAAGGTGGAGTATTTGTCGAGGATATTTATGACTTAGTAAATACTTCAAAGGATTATAAAAATATAATACCTATTCTGATAGAGCTTTTGAAACAAGGAATATCAGATGAAAAATTAAAAGAAGGAGTTATTCGATCTTTAGCTGTTAAGGGTGCAGGAACTATAGCAGGAGAGATATTGATTGAGGAGTATAAAAAAACACCTCAAGAAAAAATGATGCTTAAGTGGGTTATAGGCAATACAATTGAAGTTATTATTTCTGTTAATATTTTACAGGATGTTTTAAAAATTGTAAAGAATAAAGAAAATGGAATGTCACGGGAAAGGTTTATAGCAGCTTTAGGAAAAATGAAATCAAAGGATGTGGAACAAACATTAATAGATTTATTAGATGATGAAACTATAGCGGGGCATGCAATTTATGCTTTAAGGAAACTTAATTCTGAAAAAGCAAGGAATAAAATTCAAACACTAGAAAAGCATAAGAAATTCTTAATAAGAAAAGAAGCAAAAATTTATTTAAAAAAAAGAGGTAAAAATGAGGTTTGAAATAATAAAATATTCAAATGAAATATAAAACATTGATATTAGCTGTTTTTTTATTTTTTTCTATTCCGCTCATCTGCCAAGTTAAAGACGGAACTTTTAAGTATGACAACCTTAATCGTCTAATTGGCTATAAAAGAAATTATAGTACAGTCAATTATTCCTATGATGAAAATGGAAATAGAGTAACGAAAACTGCAAATTATATTGCATTGCCGTTAACTTTAGTGCAATTTCAAGCGCAAAAATCACTTACAGAAGTATTATTGAGTTGGAAGACTTCAAAAGAAATAAATACAAGTTTTTTTGATATAGAGTTTTCAATAGATGGAGTAACTTTTACTAAAATAGCTACAGTGCAAGCTAAAGGCGCAACTACTGGTGAGGCAATTTATCAAAGCACCCATTGCTGTCCTATTTCCGGCACCAACTATTATAAGCTTAAAATGATTGATAAAGACGCCAAATTTACTTACTCACCTATCCGAACCGTTGTTTTTGATAATGCTATTGGCATGAAGGTGTATCCAAATCCTTCAAAAGAAAATACTACTCTCACAATCTCCTTCTCTTCCCCGATAAAAGTTCAGTCATCTTTATACATCTATAACCTACTAGGTGAAGTAATCCGAAAAGAAGCGGTTCCAAAAGCTACAGTTACTTATAAAGTAGCTGAAACGAATTTTGCAATTGGCGAATACATTGTAGTAGTAAAAGGGGGAGAAACAATAATGACCTCAAAACTCGTAATATCTCATTAGGGGCTCTTATTCCATCAATCCTTCAATGATTTTCTGCAGCCGCTCTATTTCGGCATCTTTTGAAGCGACAAATTTGTCAATGAGCTCTTTTTGGCTTGAAACAAAGGTTTCTATATATCCTATTGACTGTTGCGTTCCCTGGTTTGGTTGAAAGTTTATGATAGCAGGCTGGTGATTCATAATGTCCATGGGAGAAACTTCCAGTACGTCTGCAAGCTTTTGCAACGTCTCTGCTGTCAGTTTTGACTAATTGTTTTCAATCTTTGAATACGTATTCTGTCGTATTCGCAATCTCTGCCACATGTTCTTATGGAATTCTTGCGTAACACTGTACATCTCCTAAATACCGCACTTTCTTTTCTGTTTTTCCATCAGCGTTTTCTTCATCAGTACCTTCAATAGTATAGACAAATTCTTCATCCGTGTTATACACTATTCCACATTGTTGTGCTCCTTTATTTTGACCAAAATCAAAGAACACTATGTCTCCTGGTTTAGGATTGTTAATTTCGTAGTTTTTTTTGGTAGGATAATCGAATAGATAATTTTTAAGTTTGAGCTTGTTCAAAAAGTCTGCTGGTGTTCCCGCTATAATGTCTGCAAGTTGGTTTGCTGTATTTTTATCATGCAAATAGCACCATAACGCAAATGCGACTGAACCGTCAGCATTGTTATTCAGCCCTAATGAATTGATATATTTCCCCTTCCCCGCGTTAGAATTTACTTCTTCAAAGGCCCGCTGTACGGCAATATTAGAAAGGGATATGCTATTTGGAGTGGGAACATATTTTTCAGCTTCAACGCTTGATAAAGTTTGTTCTATACTATTTAGTGCATTACAGTCCTCGTTGTTCAGGGGACTTTTATACAGTAATTTTAATGCAGCCTCGGTTCCTGGTGAATTAATAATTTTTGCCAATTTAAACGCTAAGGCAGTATCTAATAAATAAATGTCAACTACGGCAATTTCGTTTTGAACTGAATCTTTGATCGCTAAATTGGGATTGAGTTTTTCTAAAATTTCAATTGTTCTAAACTTTGTTTCTGCGGCATTTACTTCCTTTTTGAACGCTATATCGTGTTCACTAACATCCTTATTGATCCGCAATCCAATAAAACTTACCATAAGCGTACATATTACTGATAAGATTGTTGGCAGTATATCCCATAAGCTCTTCTTATTTTCATTTGTTTTAGATTCTATAGGTTGCACGTCAGTCTCTTGTTTTTTACTTTCAGGCATACAATACTTTTTAGGGTAAAATGTAGTTTTTGACCATTGTCTGTAGTTGTCCATGAGGTAAAATTGTAGATACTTAATTCTTTTGGAAAGGGTATTATGCACATAAAAGCCCGGTGTTTTCACCCTGTGTCAAAGAATACATTACAGCAAATGTTCAATTCATATTTACTCCAAATATTGCTTCAACAGTTTCATGCTTTTGGGTTGCGGCACATTCTCATCATTCTCCCAGCATGAAATTGTCGAACTATCAACACCGATCAGTTTTGCAAATCTTTCATGGCTTAATCCCTCTTGCTGTCGGTACGCCTTTATCCGATCTCCCAGCGTAACCGTCTCTGTGACAAAAGGGTTATATCCCAGAAATGCAATAATTTTCGCGTTATACTGAATTTGCGGCGTTCCCCTGCCGTTTTCCCAATTGGTAATTGAGTCAGTGGTGGTACCGACCAATGCGGCAACATCCTCCTGGAGCAACCCTTTATCCATCCGTACCTTACGAATATGCTCCCCTATAGTCAGTGGATGCTCGGGATATCCCGCCTTTTTCCGCTTTTGCACCCTTTTCTCATGCCGGTAAAAAGGCAACGCAGGAATGTCCCTGCGGATATTATAACCATCCGGATAAGGAATGTACCTGTCCTCCCGGTGCTGTTCAAAAATATTTGAATAAGATCTCAGGCCCATTGCTCGACAGGATTGATCTGCATGTGGAAGTAACTCCTGTTTCATTTTCAGAATTAAGTAATACTAAAAAAGGTGAAAGTTCGGCATCCATTCGTGAGCGGGTGATTAAAGCCAGGGAAATTCAGGCAGAGCGTTATAAAGAAACACCGGGAACGTATGCCAATGCGCAAATGAGCAGCAAGCAACTGCGCGAAATATGTGTTATCAACCAGGCAGGAGAAGGCCTGCTGAAAAAGGCGATGGAGCGATTAAATCTTTCGGCAAGGGCTTATGACCGTATCTTAAAAGTATCACGAACGATTGCAGATTTGGCCGCCAGTAACGATATAAAAGTAGAGCATTTGGCTGAAGCAATTCAATACAGAAGTTTGGACAGAGAGGGTTGGGCGGGATAGAAGTATTTCATTAGCTACAATATTTTATTGAAATAATTGGAGTAGATTAGCATAAAGCAAAAGTTATGGATAATTCAGAGGTTAAAGAAAAGCTGCATCAATATATAGAAACAGGTGATGAAACTTTAATAAATATGATGTGGGAAGTAGTGGCAGATTATCATTCAAAAAATACTTCTTCAACACTTGAAGAATATAATAAGGATATTGAAGAAAGCCTGGAACAATTTAAAAGAGGAGAGTTCATATCTCAGAAGGAACTGGAAGAACAATCAGAAAAATGGTAAATAAGCACTTTGACGTAATCTGGCCGCCGAAAGCATGGAGACAGTTGCAGAAGGCTTATTTATTTATTAGGAAAAACTCTTACCAAAATGCGGAAAAAGTTAGAAAGGAGATATTGGAAGCAACCAGTAAATTAGCGAGCAATCCGGAAATACATCCACGCGATAAATACAAAATTAATAATGATGGCTCTTTTAGAGCTTTCGAGTTATTCAGGTATCGCATTTCCTATCAGATATTAAAAGAAGAGATTATTATTACAAGAATAAGACATACAAGTAGGAACCCCCAAAATTATTAGTTTACTTACCAGCACTGTTTATCACATTCTCCCAAATAGTGCGCAAACTTTTTATAAAGGCTTTGCTTTTGAAAATTTACCATATCACTATTTCTTCAAAGAAAATTCTCACATCTTCACCCGTTGTCCTGTGTGCGCACATTGATAAATGGCTTCCACTATCCTTATGTCACGCAGGCCTTCTTCGCCTGGTACAAGCATTGGCTTTCGCTGCATGATGGATATTGAATCATCATCCATCTGTTTTGCCTGCTGCCACGGCACCTGGTAACGGTGATCTATTACACCTAAGGCACTTACCGCTCTCACCCCCGCGTAGGGCTGGTAGGGAGATACTTTTATCTCTCCTTTTGCACAGGCAATGTTGAGATAATTGATGTCTTCGCCATAACTGGTTTTTATATCTGCCAGCACACCACCGTGAAATTCAAGCGTAGCTACCGTGGTTTCATCAAGCCCGTTTTTATAAATTTCAGGGCGGGTAGTAGACGTTTTTGCTGATACGATCGCAACGGGTTCCATACCTGTTCCCAAACGTGCTCCCTGGATGGCATACACTCCCATATCGTACAGGACACCGCCACCCATTGCCTTATTTTGTTTCCAGTGATTGGTACGGTTTTCAACGTACCCGGCGCCGCAGCTTACTTTCCTGATGTTACCGAGAAGTTTTTGGTTAACGATCCTGGTATATTCCTGCGTGTTAGGCTCGTGGTGCAGGCGGTAGCTGATGGCAAGAGTTTTCTTGTTTTTGTTACAGGTGTCTATCATCGCCTGGCATTCTGCAGCGCTTACGGCCATTGGCTTTTCGCACCACACATGCTTACCTGCATTTGCCGCCCTCACCACAAATTCTTTATGCATCGCAGGCGGAAGGACTACATACACTACATCTATATCAGGGTTATTAGCTAACTGATCGAATGTCTGGTAATTGTAAATGTTCTTATCAGGAATGTTATATTGTTTCTTCCAGGCCTCTGCTTTGGCAGGTGTTCCGGTAACGATACCGGCGAGGTAACAGTTCTTTGTCTGCTGAAGTGCCGGTGCCAGCAGATCGGTACTATAATAACCTAAGCCTACGAGCGCCACTCCCAGCCTGTCTTTTTTCTTACGGGTGGCTGAAAGCAAAGTCAGCGGAGAAAACGCTAAAGCAGCGCCTCCTGCAGCAATGGTTTTAATTACATTTCTGCGTAAAGGCGAATAAGATGTTTCAATTGGTTCAGGAGAGGTGTTCTGTTTCATAACAGTTCATATAATCATTAGTACTAAATAATCAGCACAAGGACAGACCTTGAAGAACTAAAGCTGGTATGAATTCAGTGCCGCTTGCTCCAAAGTCAAACCCCACTATTTCTAGTTAGGGTTCCTGCTTGTTTTCCCAGAGAAATGGCTTTGCTCAACTAATTGCTTCCCTGTCTGCGACTTTAACGCTTCTTTACTTTGTTGTGACTTTTTTAGTTTCTCCTTTTTTAGCCTAATAAATTCACTGAATTCTTCTTTTTCCTCATCTGTCCAGGGTTTATCAAGCACATAAAAATCAACATTTTTCGGTTCTCTTATTAGTCCCATGATTGTTATTTTTTAAAATATTGGTTAATTAGTTTAAAAGCTGCAGGTGTTTCAATAAACATCTTAGTTCCCCTGAAATGTGAAGCATATATTGTTTCCTGATAGTGTTTGATTAAAGAAATAAGTGTTGATCAAAAATCTTCAAAAGTTTACAATTAGGAAATTTGGAATAGCATGACCGCTACCATAACAATTTTCATTGCCTAAAAAAACCGTTTGCTAAATTACATACTGAATCTTTTATCTCACTGCTTTATGATTCCAAAAAAATATTTTGCTGCTGCCATCGCTTTTATGGCTGCGGCTTTTGCCGGAGGCACTGCTAAAGCGCAAAGCCAGTCTTTGTACAAAAATATAAATGTCTCCGCAGATGAACGGGTCAATGACCTGTTGCAAACTCTTACGCTGCCAGAAAAAATTTCTTTGCTTGGCAACAACAGTCCGGCTATAGACCGGCTGAAGATTGCACCTTATAACTGGTGGAACGAAGCGCTTCATGGTATAGCGCGTGGTGGCGAAGCAACTATCTTTCCGCAAGCGATTGGTATGGCCGCGACATTCAATAACGAACTGCTTCACGAGGCGGCATCAGCTATATCAACCGAGGCGAGGGCAAAATACAATCTTGCCGCCAAAATAAACAGGCACCTGTGGTATCTCGGTCTTACATTCTGGTCGCCCAATATCAATATTTTTCGTGATCCCCGCTGGGGAAGAGGGCAGGAGACCTATGGCGAAGACCCTTTTCTTACCTCAACTATGGGTACCGCTTTTATAAAAGGTTTGCAGGGCAGCGACGCAAAATATTTAAAGACCTCGGCATGCGCCAAGCATTTTGCCGTGCACAGCGGCCCCGAAGCAGGCCGTCACAGCTTTAATGCCATTGTAAGCGAAAAAGACTTGCGCGAAACTTACCTCTATTCATTTAAAAAACTGGTAGATGCAGGAGTAGAATCGGTGATGTGTGCCTACAACCGTATAAACAATGAACCCTGCTGCACCGGCAAGACATTGCTGCAGGACATTTTGCGAAACGAATGGAATTTTAAAGGGCATATAGTAACAGACTGCGGTGCGCTCGACGACATCATTACCGGTCATAAAGTAATCAACTCAAGAGAAGAACTGGCTGCGGCAGCAATAAAGGCAGGAATAAATCTTGAATGTGGCGGTGTACTTCAAACCGAAGTGATGGCAGCCATAAACAAAGGCCTGCTGACAGAGGCAGATGTAAACCATGCATTGAGCGGAGCTTTACGAACACAAATGAAACTTGGCTTTTATGATGATAACACAACCAATCCTTACAGCGGCTACGGTGCCGACAGTGTACACAATACCTATCATGTTGCCCTGTCGAGAAAGCTGGCGCAGCAAAGCATAGTATTGCTGAAGAACAACGGCGTGCTGCCGCTGCAGAAAGATAAGTATACTTCCATCCTCGTAACCGGTGCAAATG
>CAXUMK010000104.1:0-8399 GCA_964251885.1 uncultured Segetibacter sp.
ACTATGGAAGCATAAAGAAAAGCACCATTACATTATACAAATAAGACCTGTAGTTGAAAAATGGATTCTTAATGTGTGTAATGAAAACAATATTAGTCTGCAACTTTATAACTTACCAATAAGGTTAAAGGCTTTATTAAAAATTACAAAAGACGAAAGTTCAAGAAAGGATGAAAGATTGATAAGACTTTTTAGGGAAATGAAAAACAAAAACTGCGTACCAATGATTGACCTAAAAAATTGGATAGAATTTTTAAAAGAAAATAATTACAATACAAATTTAGATTTGTTATAAAATGCCTGACGAAATAAAAAAAGAACCTCCTGCAAACTTTAAAGTAACTATTGACAACATCACTGTCGAGGTTGCTCCGGGTACGTCTATATTGATGGCAGCGAGAAAAATCGGTGGCGACGTTACTCCACCTACCATGTGCTTTTACAGCAAACTGAAGGGAAGCGGTGGCAAGTGCCGTACTTGTTTGGTTGAGGTAGCTGCAGGCTCAACTGCTGACCCCAGACCAATGCCTAAGCTGGTTGCCAGTTGCCGTACCAATGTAATGGATGGAATGGTTGTTAAAAGTATTACCAGCGATAAAGTAATTGAAGCCCGTAAAAGCGTAGTTGAATTTTTATTGCTCAATCATCCGTTAGACTGCCCTATTTGCGACCAGGCAGGTGAATGTCACTTGCAGGATTTAAGTTACGAGCACGGAAGTGAAGGTACCCGTTACGAATTTCAGCGCCGGCTGTTTGAAAGGGAGGACATTGGACCTTACATTCAATTGCACATGACTAGGTGTATTCTTTGCTATCGCTGCACTTATATAGCAGATCAGATTACAAATACACGGGTACACGGAATTTTAGACAGAGGCGAACATGCACAAATCAGTACTTACATTTCAAAGGCAATTGACAATGATTTCAGTGGAAACATGATTGATGTTTGCCCGGTTGGTGCATTAACGGATAGAACATTCCGCTTTAAACAAAGGGTTTGGTTTTTAAAGCCTTTAAATGCCCATCGGGACTGTCCTACATGTTGCGGCAAAGTAACCATTTGGAACAGAGGCGATGAAGTGTTTAGAGTTACAGCCAGAAAAGACGAATGGGGCGAGGTAGAAGATACTGAGGATGGTAAACCTGCATGGATTTGTAACACTTGCCGCTTCGATAAAAAGAAAACCAGCGACTGGGTTATCGAAGGACCGAGAAAGATTAACAGGCATTCGGTTATTTCTGCAAATCATTATTTAAGCGATCTTCAAAAGCCTCATGAACCTCTTGCAGAAGTTATGGGTGGAAGAAAACCCAAACTGCTTATGGATATTCACAAAGTAAGTGAGGTAAACAAACCTAATGTACATTTGAGTGAAATTGAAGGTCCGGCGACAGGTGAGGTTTTTAATGTAAATGGAAAAGAATTGCCTTGCAAATCATGATTGTCTATGGCACCGTAGCCAAGTGGTAAGGCAAGGCTCTGCAAAAGCTTTATCAGCGGTTCGACTCCGCTCGGTGCCTCTTAAGAATATTACATTAATGCCTTAAAAGAATAAAATGTTCCTTTTACAAATTGACCTTGCCTCACTAATAGAAAAATTAGTTTTGATAGGTGCTGTTATAACCGGTTCACTCGTCATCGCCATGTACTCTACTTATGGCGAACGTAAAATAGCTGCTATTTTGCAAGACCGTAAAGGTCCAAACCGGGCGGGACCGTTTGGTATTCTGCAACCGCTTGCCGATGGCGGAAAGCTTTTTTTTAAAGAAGAAATTATTCCTAACACATCAAATAAATGGCTGTTTATTTTGGGGCCTTGTCTTGCTATGCTTACGGCAATGATGACGAGTGCAGTTATTCCCTGGGGCAATGAAATTCATTTTACTTTGTTTGGCGCTGACCGTATTATCAAACTGCAGATTGCTGATATTAATATTGGTATGCTCTATGTTTTTGGTGTGGTAAGCACCGGTGTGTACGGCATTATGATTGGCGGCTGGGCAAGCAATAATAAATTTTCGCTGATGGCTGCTATGCGAGGCGCTTCGCAGGTAATTAGTTACGAGCTGGCCATGGGACTTTCATTTATCGCTCTTCTTATGCTTACCGGTTCGCTTAGCATGAAAACAATAGTTGACCAGCAAATAAATCACGTGTGGAATATTTTTTATCAGCCGCTTGGTTTCCTGCTTTTTTTAATTTGCGCTTTTGCCGAGTGTAACCGTGCGCCTTTCGATTTATCGGAGGCGGAGAACGAACTGAATTTCGGTTATCACCAGGAGTACTCGAGTATGAAGCTGGGCTTTTACCTGTTTGCTGAATATATCAATATGTTTATCAGCAGTGTGATTATGGTTACCCTTTATTTTGGGGGGTATGATATGCCGTTTGTAAACGAGGCTAATTTTTCGGTTAACGCTGCTGCTATAATAGGCATCGTGGCGTTGCTGGGTAAATCGTTTATTTTCATTTTTATTTTTATGTGGGTTCGGTGGACACTGCCGCGTTTCAGGTACGACCAATTGATGAACCTGGGCTGGAAATCATTAATTCCGCTGGCGCTTATTAATATGTTTATTACAGGTGCTGTGATTTTGTGGAGACAGGGTTAATGTGAAATGTGAAATTTGAAAATGAGACAATTCGAAAATGTGAAAATGGAAAAGAGTGAATGTGTTCTTTTTTTGATACAAACAGTGCCGCTTCGATTTAGCATCGTTGCGACGCATTTCGTTCATCGGTAGTAACTCTTTTATACGAGAGCGAGTAGTAGCTGAGTCTTAAATTGAAAATTGAACATTGAAAGTTGATTATTGAATATTATCGTTAAAGGTATCTATCGTCAAATGGTCAATAATCAACGCTCAATAATCAATGCTCAACGAAGAAGAATAAAGAACAAAAAGTACAAGTGAGTGACACAACGATGTCGAAAGAAGATAAAATGACTGCTAACAAAAGTTCTTAAAAAAGTCCCTTCAGGGATTTAGGGCTTCAGGGCTAAATAAAGTTGGCGGGATAGAAGTAGAAAAATATTTTTGCAACCATTAAAGCCGAAAGCTTTCGACTAACCGCCCAAAGCTTTTTATTATATGCAACCATTAACGAAAAAAGGAAAACAAGTAGAACGTAAGCCAATGACCTTTTTGGAAAGGCTCTATCTTCCGGAGATTTTTAAGGGGATGGCGATTACGTTTAGCCATATTTTTAAGAAAGTTCCTACCATTAGCTATCCTGAAGAAAAACGTCCTTTTGCAAGAGTTTGGCGTGGATTGCAGGTTTTAAACAGGGATGAAGAGGGACGCGAAAAGTGTACAGCCTGCGGTCTTTGTGCATTGGCTTGTCCGGCAGAAGCCATTACAATGGAGGCTGGTGAAAGACAAAAAGGCGAGGAAAATTTGTATCGTGAGGAAAAGTATGCGGCAAAGTATGAGATCAATATGCTGCGCTGCATTTTCTGCGGATTGTGCGAAGAGGCTTGTCCGAAAGACGCAATTTATTTAAGCGAAACATTTGCTCCGGCTAACTACCAGCGCAAAGGATTTATATATGGTAAAGAAGATTTGCTGATACCAAACCCGCTTACTCAGCCTGAAGAATATGAAAAGGCTAAAGGGGAAAGGGCGCCAACGACACACTAACTTTACTAACAGCAATAATGAGTACAACTGAAATTTTATTCTGGTTCCTTTCTGCCCTTGCACTGGTCAGCGCAACGATGGTTTTAATAAGTAAAAATCCAGTTCACAGCATACTGTGGCTGATTGTTGTATTCTTCGCTATTTCCGGACATTATGTTTTATTAAACGCCCAGTTTCTTGCAATCGTTAACCTGATTGTATATGCCGGAGCCATTATGGTACTGTTTCTTTTTGTAGTGATGCTGATGAATTTGAACAGCGACTCAGAACCTCAAAAAAATAATCGTTTAAAAATTGCAGGCATTATCTCCGGTGGGTGCCTGATGCTGATTATGATAGACGTAATAAGAGATGCTGCCGAACTGCAACATGCAAAAGCGTTGGTTAAAGAAGGTAGCATTGGATTAATAAAAAACCTGGGAATGGTACTATTTACCGAGTATGCAGTTCCATTTGAAATAACGAGCGTACTGTTTTTGAGTGCAATGGTTGGTGCGGTGGTGATAGGGAAGAAGGAATAATGTGTTAATTAGCTAATTAGCTAATGTGCTAATGTGCTAATTAGATACTGTGGTGGTTTGCTACTATGCTGATTTTTAGCGTAAGACTAATTAGCAGATTAGCTAATTAGCAAATTAGAAAATTAAGGGGGCTATGCCAATAATATATTATATAGTACTGTCGATTGTTTTGTTTTGCATTGGAGTGGTGGGGGTGCTGACGCGCAGAAATGCGATTATCATTTTTATGTGCATTGAGTTAATGCTGAACGCAGTGAACCTGCTGCTGGTGGCCTTTTCTAAAATGCATAATGGAACCGCAATCGCCGCCAACCCTGGTTCGACGGTGGGAATCGATGGACAACTCTTTGTATTTTTTATAATGGTAGTGGCTGCCGCAGAGGTTTGTGTGGGACTTTCGATTATTGTGATGATGTACCGAAACACGCATTCGGTTGATGTGAATTTTTTGAACAGATTGAAGAATTAAAAGCCCCAAACCCCGAAAGGGAATATTACAGCGGATAAAATTAGAAGGAAACCTAAATATTTTAAACTTTCTAAAGCCTGTTTGAGGTAGGAATTATGAATACATTTTCTCATTTGGTTTACCTGGTTCCGTTATTTCCTTTGATAGGTTTTCTTATCAATGGGCTCGGGCGTAAGTCATTGTCTAAATCGCTGATTGGGCTGATAGGAAGCGGGGTTATCCTTGCTTCTTTTGCTGTTAGCCTTGGTATTTTTTTCGAGGTGAAGCAAGACGGTTTTCAACCGCAGATTGTACACCTGTTCGATTTTATAAATGTTCAGTCTTTCACTATTCCATTCTCCTTTCAGGTGGACCAATTGTCTTCTTTGTTTCTGCTAATAACTACCGGCGTTGGTTTTCTTATTCATCTGTACTCTACATCGTACATGCACAACGAAGAGCCTCAGCACTATGGCCGGTACTTCGCTTACCTGAACCTGTTTGTTTTCTCTATGTTACTACTTGTGTTGGGAGCGAATTATTTGATCATGTTTATTGGTTGGGAGGGTGTTGGACTGTGTTCTTATTTATTAATTGGCTTTTGGTTCAAAAACAACAATTACAACTATGCAGCACGAAAGGCTTTCGTCATGAACCGCATTGGAGATGTAGGTTTTTTATTAGCTGTATTCTGGATTTTAGCAAAACTTGGAACCTTATCTTACGGTGATGTTTTTGCCAAAGCTTCCACCTTTACCACTTTTGAAGTTACAGGAATAACGATGTTGCTGTTTGTTGGCGCAATGGGTAAAAGCGCTCAAATTCCTTTATATACCTGGTTGCCCGATGCGATGGCTGGTCCTACTCCCGTGTCTGCTCTCATACACGCTGCCACGATGGTTACTGCCGGTATTTACATGATTGTTCGCAGCAACGTTTTATATACGATGGCTCCAACTACACAGGCTGTTGTTGCTGTTGTTGGTTTGGCAACTGCTTTCCTTGCTGCAACAATAGCTTTAAAGCAAAATGATATTAAAAAAGTGCTGGCTTATTCAACGGTAAGTCAGTTGGGATATATGTTTTTAGGCTTAGGCGTAGGCGCTTATACCGGCGCTATTTTTCATGTGATGACACATGCTTTCTTTAAAGCTTTGTTGTTTCTTGGTGCGGGCAGCGTTATTCATGCAATGGGAAATGAACAGGATATTCGATTGATGGGTGGATTGAAGAAATACATGCCGATAACCCACATTACTTTTTTACTGGCCTGTTTCGCCATTTCAGGCATTCCGCCATTTAGTGGTTTTTTTAGTAAAGATGAAATATTGGCTGCTGCTTATGAACATAATAAAGTGCTTTGGTTAATTGGCGTCATCACTACCGGGCTTACTGCTTTTTATATGTTTCGATTATATGTGATGACTTTCCTTGGTACATTTCGCGGTACGCACGACCAGGAGCATCATTTGCATGAAAGCCCTTCTGCAATGACCATCCCTTTAATTATTCTGGCTGTTTTAAGTGTTGTCGGAGGTTTTGTTGGTATTCCTGAAGCCTTTGTTCACAATGGTCACGCTCTTGAACATTTTCTGGCTCCTGTTATCAAGAAGCCGGTGGAAGCTGCGAATGTTTTAGACAAAGGAACCGAATTTATGCTGATGGCTATTTCTGTTGGTCTCGCTGTAATCGCTATTATTTATGCATGGACAAGATTTAGCAAAAAACCAGAAATTGCTGAACCGGAAGGAGCCGGAAAATTCTTAGCAAACAAATGGTATGTTGATGAACTGTATGATAAAATTGTAGTTAACCCGTTAATGGCATTAGCAGGATTTTTAAAGAATGTATTTGAGAAAAGTGGAATAGACGGTATCGTAAATGGAGTAGGACGAGGAGTGAACTATACAAGCCGGCAAATCAGGCTGATGCAGAGTGGGCAGGTAGGTAATTACATCCTTTTAATGGTATTGAGTATGGTGCTGATGATTATTCTTGTTTTTTACGGAAATAATCTAAACCCTTTCTTTAACTACTTTTCAAAATAATTGGAGGTAAAATAAAGTATGATCCCCGTTTTATTAATTGTTATTCCTCTGGTTACCGGCTTGCTGTCTTTTTTTCTTAAGGAAGAAAGGAGTGCAAAAGCTTTTGCTTTGCTTAGTTCGGTTGCCACACTTGCAGTTTCGCTAATAAGTTTGTCCAGAACAGGCAGTTCTATTTCATGTAATGCTTCGTGGCTGCCAATGTTAGGAAGCCGTTTTTCAGTTTCTTTAGACGGGATGGGAAAAATGCTCACGCTTTTAACGGCAGTTTCTTTTCCAATCATTTTTGCAGCAACCTATAATAACAAATATAAAAGTTCAAATGCTTTTTACGGTTTTATGCTGTTAACGCAGGCAGGATTAATGGGTGTTTTTTGTGCAATGGATTTATTCCTGTTTTATTTCTTTTGGGAGCTGGCGCTTATTCCTGCTTATTTTCTTTGTTCAAAATGGGGCGGAGAAAAACGAATTGCCGTTACTTTTAAATTCTTTGTTTATACGTTCGTTGGTTCTTTGCTAATGCTTGTCGGCATTTTATATGTTTATTATAAAACACCAGATCATTCTTTTGCAATTACTTCTTTGCATAATCTTGCCCTTGCTCCCCGTGAAGAAAACTTTATTTTCTGGTTATTCTTCATTGCCTTTGCTATCAAAATGCCGGTCTTTCCTTTTCATACCTGGCAGCCCGATACTTACGAACAGGCGCCAACGGCAGTTACAATGGTACTAAGTGGCATCATGGTTAAAATGGGAGTTTTCGCAGTAATAAGATGGCTACTGCCCATGTTTCCAAACGCTTCAATTAAGATGGCCGACGTCATTATGATCCTTGCGGTTACAGGAATGATTTATGCCAGCCTCATTGCTATCCGGCAAGATGATATGAAGAGATTGGTAGCTTATTCTTCCATCGCCCACATTGGTTTAATGGCAGCAAGCATGTTTACCGGAAACGCAGCAGGAATGCAGGGCGTCATATTTCAGATGTTCGCTCACGGTGTAAATATCATCGGTTTGTGGATAGTAATTGACGTGATTGAGCAACAACTGGGAACCCGAAAGTTTAGTGAATTAGGCGGACTTGCACAAAAAGCGCCTATGCTGGCTATTATGTTTGTAATGATGTGTTTTGCCAATATTGCTTTGCCTTTGACTAATTCATTTGTTGGTGAGTTTTTGATGTTCAACAGTGTTTTTCAGCATAGCGCTGTGTTAGGTGCAGTGGCCTGTATCAGTATTATATTAGCTGCTGTTTATACGCTTTGGATGGTTCAAAAAGTATTTTACGGTGAAGAGACAAAAGCAGCAGGCATGGCATTAAACGTTCCGGTAAACACGCAACTGATGCTGGCGATATTGGTTGCAGTAGTAATCATTTTTGGCGTGTATCCTCAACCGATGATTAATCTTACCAGCGATACGGTTACAAAAATGATAGCTCAAATAAAATAGCAGCCTGATATAAGGTTTACTTATGAATACGATTATACTTTCGGCTTTATTTGGTGTAGTAATGATGTTTAGCGGCATTTTTGTTCAGAACCGTTCTGCTTACAAAAGTATTTCCGCCGCCGCATTGTTGCTGTTACTTGTATTTAATGTTGCTGAAAGTCATGGTTTTGCTTTGTTTCACATAGACACTACTAACTTTCTTTATTTCGACAGCTTTGGATTGCTTTTCAACAGCATCTGCATTTTCTGCACTCTAATTTATATAATGCTTAATGGAAGAGATAT
>CAXUMK010000104.1:8409-17738 GCA_964251885.1 uncultured Segetibacter sp.
TGCTCACAATACTGCCGAAGTGCATGCACTCATCTTCTTTGTTTTATGTGGTATCGGTATTGTCACTTCATACACAAACCTGCTGATGTTATTTATCGGTATAGAAATTCTTTCCATTCCATTATACATCTTAACAGGCAGCGATAAAAAGAATCTCAAAGGCAATGAGGCTTCTCTCAAGTACTTTTTAATGGGCTCGTTCTCTACAGGAATTATGTTGATGGGAATTGCATTGTTGTATGGTTCGGGCGGTACGTTTATGGTTGAACATGTAATTAAAGATGGCATGGTTTCGTACCTCGATGCCCTCGGTATGGTTCTCATTTTTATTGCCTTATCTTTTAAAGTATCTGCTGCTCCTTTTCATTTTTGGACCCCTGATGTGTACGACGGCGCCCCGGCAGTAATTACTTCTTTCATGGCTACGGTTGTAAAAGTTGCCGGTTTTGCCGCCTTCATCCACCTTGTCGAAGGTCGGTTAGGCAGTATGGGAAGCCAGGCAGACCGGCTGATTGCAATTGTTATCATTTTAACCCTTGCCTTTGGAAACCTTACTGCCGTGTTTCAGCAAAGCGTAAAAAGAATGCTGGCTTACTCAAGTATTGCCCAGGCTGGTTTTATGATGTTTGCAGTGTTTGCCGTAAACGATGTTGCCAAAGAGGGATTACTTTTATACGCCGCCGCGTATTCTCTTGCAACCATCGGCATCTTTTCCGTTCTTGCCAAAATGGATGATATGACGCTGCAGGGCTTTAACGGGTTTGCAAAATCTCAGCCTTTGATTGCCGCCTTGCTGGCGATTTTCCTGCTTTCACTCGCCGGTATCCCTTTAACCGGTGGATTTTTTGCGAAGTATTACATGCTTGCTTCGGTCGTTAAAACGGGCAAATATCTTGGGCTCGTTATTATTGGTGTTTTGTTTGCAGCCGTAAGCGCTTATTATTATTTCAAAGTCATCCAGGCAATGTATTTCAAAGAGGGCGACATTGTTCTTGCCCCGGTAACTTCCCGCTTCAAATATTTGTTACTTTTTGTGGCGGTGCTTGTAGTCATTTTAGGAATATTTCCAAATACCCTTTTGAGCCTGCTGTATTTTTAAACTGCTCACCCCCCGCCCTAAAGGGAGCTAAAGTCGTCATGGATTTAGCTTTAGTACTATAGCTTCGACAATTTATTTCATGATTTGGGTAACCATCAGTTGTTTTTTATGGCAACATCGTTGTGTCACTCCCTTGTACTTGTATATCTTTTTTGAGCAGCGACAACAGATGACAGATGACAGACAATAGATGACGGATGACAGACGACCCGATAGACATCAGTCGACAGACGATAGGCAATGCTCGACAGACGACAGACGACACGATAGACAACAGTCGACAGACGACAGATAACCGTCGACAGACGACAGACAACAGAAGAATCGCTTTGCAACTTACAGTTGTTTGTCCCTTATTATAGTTATCAATGGATACAAGTGATTTCTTGGCTTGTTGAATAAAGAATGAAAAGTATAAGAGTGCGACGCAACATCTGACTCATAGTAGTAATGCAGCCCGGCTACAAAAAAAATCACTGCGCTACTTGTTCCGTTAACAGGATTCTTATGCCGCGGGAAGTATAACAAGTAGTAGTTGCATTTTCCAATTTTCCAATTTTCACATTTTCCGTTTAAAGTCATCTTATATTTGGTTATGAAGACGACCGATATTTTAGCGCTCTCTTATAAAACGGTAACAAGTAATAAGCTTCGCACGGGAATTACCGTTGCTATTATCGCTTTTGGCATCATGGCCTTAATCGGAATTATTACAGCCATACAGGCTATGAACCAAAGCCTTAAAGAAAGCTTTGCCACATTGGGCGCTAATGCTTTTACAATGCGGTATAAAGAACGCCGTATTCAAATTGGGGGAGGAGGGCGAAGCGATGTATCGAAAGTAAAAAAAGGAGCAAGACCCGACAAAAATTCTAACGTAGGAAAACCCATAACGTATGAACAGGCAAAGCTTTTTAAGCAGAAACAAATCCTGTAGTAAGTATCAGAGGCGGCGACGAAAATTTTTTAATGATAAACGGATATGCATTACAGGCAGGCAGAAATTTTAGCAGACTTGATGTGGAAAGCGGAAGGAATGTTTGCCTTTTGGGAAGTGACGTTGCTAAAAAACTTTTTCCAAAGAACCAGTTGGCTGCTGTTGATAAAGTGATCAGAATTGCAAATATGCCTTATCTCGTTATCGGCCTGCTAAAACCTAAAGGCAGCAGTGTGTTTATGCAAATGGATAAAGTGGCCATCACTACTTATAATACGGTTCGCCGCCTCGCCGACAATAGCGGCACATTTACAATAAATGTGATGGTGAGCGATGTAACCCAGATGCAACCGGCAATAGGCGAAGCTACAGGTACTTTGAGGGCAATAAGGCGTTTAGATATAAAAGACAACAATAATTTTTTTACTGACACGAGCGATAGCCTGGCAGAAACTTTCATTGGTTTGTTGTCAAGCATTTCTGGTTCAGCAGGTGCAATAGGGCTGATAACCTTGATTGGAGCTGCGATCGGGCTAATGAATATAATGCTGGTTGCCGTTACTGAAAGAACCAAAGAAGTCGGGCTTATAAAGGCATTGGGTGGAACACGCAAAAGTATTCGAAATCAATTTTTATTTGAATCGATGATCATCAGTCTGCTTGGAGCTTTTTTTGGAATCATTCTCGGCGTGCTGGTTGGCAATGGTTTCTCTATGATACTGGGAACCGGTTTTGTTGTTCCCTGGGGCTGGGTAGTAACAGGCATCATCATTTGCAGTGTTGTAGGCTTGACCGCCGGATTGTGGCCTGCGATCAAAGCCTCTAAATTAGACCCTATTGTAGCGCTGAGGTATGAATAGGTAGTAAGGCAATAGTCAATAGTCAATAAGTCAATAGTCATTAGTCAATAGGCAATAGTCAATAGTCATTTTGGTCAATAAGTCATTGAGTCAACAAGTCAGTTGAGTCAATAGTCATAGAAGTGAACGATGTATATTTCCCTCCTTATAAGTTTCCTTAAATGGGACAAGTAGTGCATTGCTGAATATAGAATTTGTGAACACATATAACCTTATAACCTTAGTAACACAACCTATGCCCTGAAATAACTAACCTTATTACCTTATATCTTCCTTTTAAAGTTTTTTTTAACCCAGGCTTTCTTTTGATCAAGAGGAACACCCTGTAGAGTGACTGCTTATGTGTTTTTCTATAAAAAGATATACTTCGCGCCTTATAAGTTTCCCGCAATCGGGACAG
The DNA here is from genome assembly GCA_964251885.1 of uncultured Segetibacter sp. Classification (GTDB taxonomy): domain Bacteria; phylum Bacteroidota; class Bacteroidia; order Chitinophagales; family Chitinophagaceae; genus Segetibacter. The sequence goes on from CAXUMK010000104.1 coordinate 11,706, forward strand.
GTAGTGCAAAGCCGAATAGCGAAAATACCGTTCAAGTGAGTGACACAACAATGCTTAATGCTTATTCTTCTGCTGGTTCCCAAAAAAATCTACTTCGCCATTTTGCAGCACCAGTATAGTTTTTACAGAGCATAAATTAATAACGTTACTATCTAATCCTATAACGATTGCATTTTTCTTCACCAGCAGAATGCATCATTTCAGTATTAGTTACTTCTCATACTGTATTTGTTTTAAAAGCATCTTTGTAAAATGAAGAAATATGCGGTGATCGTTGCGGGAGGGTCAGGGCAAAGAATGGGTTCGGATTTGCCAAAGCAATTTCTTTTGCTCAAGGGTAAGCCTCTGTTGTATTATACCTTACGATCTTTTTTGCAGGCCTTCGACGACGTGCAAATCATTTTAGTCATACCTCACGAGCACCTGGTTAAAGGAGGTGAAATTATTCAGCAAATGAATGCAGAGGCCCGGGTACAAATCATCAGCGGCGGAGCAACACGGTTTCAGTCAGTACAAAACGGCCTACAGCAGGTTACTCATCCATCTATCGTTTTTGTGCAGGATGGTGTACGTTGCCTTGTTTCTAAAAAGCTTATTCAAAACTGTTATACACAGGCCATTGAAAAGGGCAGCGCCATTCCTGCAGTTGCCGCCACTGACTCTATACGTATTGACGATGGCTTTTCTCATTATCCCGCAGAAAGAAATAAAGTGCTGATAGTACAAACCCCGCAAACTTTTCAGTCAGAAATTTTACTCGAAGCATTTAAGCAACCTTACAAACCATCTTTTACCGACGAAGCTACTGTTGTAGAATCGGCAGGCGGCAAAGTGTTTTTAATTGAAGGAGAATACAATAATTTAAAAGTCACCAGGCCTATCGATTTATGGATTGCTGAGAAATTCCTCGAAGAAGCCGGAGAGTAAGCAACATTTACCGAATAAAAATTGTCAGCAAAAGAATTAAAGTATATTCGTTACCCAAAACTTGCTGTATAAATGAAGAGACTACAAATAAAGGGGTTATTGATATTTGTAATACTATCTGCTCTTTATACTCAGTCACAGTCACAGCAGCTTGCACCCGATACTTCTTCGCCGCCTGCTTTTAAAAATGTGATGGCTTCTTATAATAATTCTTTTGCAGGTCAGCTCCATCTTTTCAATGGTAAAGAATACCGCGATTACCGCAAGCCGTTTGAAGAAGGACAACCCTATTTTATTACCAACACCTGGACTAAAGGAACAGTAGACTACGATGGAAACAGGTATGATAATGTATCTGTTTTATACAATCTGGTAACGGATGAATTGATCATCCTGAATTATAACAATATCTCAAAGATTCAACTGATAAAAGAGAAGGTTGCTCAATTTTCGATGGCAGGACATTCCTTTATAAACATTACGCCTGACAGTTTATTTTCTTCAGGTTTAACGCCTGGCTTTTACGATGTTCTTGCCGCAGGGAAATTATCATTGCTTGTACGGCATACAAAAAATATTCAGCCATATATCAGGCAGACAATCGAATTGAAAATATTTTCAAAGGACCATTATTACCTGAAGAAAAATAACGGCTATTCTGCCATATCCAGCAAAAAATCATTTCTCGAACAGTTTGGTGACAAAAGAAAACAGGTACAGCAATTTATAAGACAAAACAAGCTACGGTACAGGAAAGATCCTGCTAATACAATGGTGAGGTCGGTAGAATATTACAACCAGATAACAAAATAATCATGAAAAGCTTTCCTTACTGCTTACTGTTTTGTTTTCTTTTTACTTCGGTGATTTGTTATGCCCAAAAAACAAGAAATATGCTGATAACAGCAGATTTCAGAGGTGATAAAATTGAAGAGTTTGTAAGGGTGCTTGAGCAGCAAACCAATTATAAATTTTATTATGATCCTGCAAAATTTGATTCGTTTGCAGTAACTATGAACGTTATGGCAATGCCTTTGGAAGACGTTTTGTATTCAGCATTCGGATATACAGACTATCATGCAGCTTTTGATGCCGATAACCATGTTTTTTTAACCAAAGGCCAATTTATAGTAACCAGTTTGCGGGAAGCCGGAAGAATAAGTAATGCAGACTCGCTGAGAAATGCTCTTCTTTTTAGTCGTGCCGGCAAAGGGATAAGCAAGTCTTTTGCAAACGAAAAGCTATACCAGATAGGCGTAAAAACGCCCGGCGCAAAGGGTGAGACGGCTGTTGTATCTCTTTATGTGGTATCATCAAAAACCAAAGAGCCAATACCCGGAAGTTCGGTAAGTGTAGATGATAAAGGCTTCGTGGCATCTGCTGACAGCAATGGGGTGTACAATCTTACCATTTCAAAAGGGCGTCATACGCTTACCATAAACAGTTTTGGCAAAAAGCCCGCGATACGTCATCTGATTGTTTATTCAGATGGTACGCTGCCGGTAGAAATGGATGATGAAGTAAAGGTGCTCGAAGATGTGTATGTTTCTACTCTCAGAAATAATAGCGTAAACCGGGCGCAGATGGGAGTGGAAAGACTGAACATAAAATCTATCAGGAATGTTCCCGCCGTATTTGGCGAGGCGGATGTGTTAAGGGTTATATTAACATTGCCGGGCGTAAAATCGGTAGGGGAAGCAAGCACAGGCTTTAATGTAAGGGGCGGCGGTACCGATCAAAACCTTATTCTTTTCAATGATGCTACCATTTACAATCCATCTCACTTTTTCGGTTTCTTTTCGGCATTTAATCCTGAAGTGATAAAAGATGTGGAGCTGTACAAAAGCAGTATTCCTGCAAAATACGGAGGCCGGTTGTCGTCTGTATTAAACATTACCGGCAGAGAAGGAAATAAGGAAAAGTTTACTGGTTCAGCAGGTATTGGTATTCTTACCAGCCGCGTTAATATAGAAGGGCCAATCAAAAAAGACAAGTCTTCGTTTATTTTAGGAGCACGTACAACTTATGCCAACTGGCTGCTGAAGCTGTTGCCCGAAGCCTATAAAAACAGTGCAGCATCTTTTTATGATGTCAATTTATTAGTGAGCCAGAAAATTAATGCAAAGAACGATTTGTATCTCACGGGTTATCTCAGCGCTGACAAGTTTAGGCTTAATAATGATACAACTTATGGCTACCAGAACAAATCTGCATCTGTAAAGTGGAGACACATTTTCAACAGTAAACTTGAGTCTGCTTTCATTGCCGGTTATGATGGGTATAGCTACAACAACTCAAGTGAAAATAATAAGCTCAATGCTTATAAAATGTCTTTTGATGTAAGCCAGTATAATCTAAAAGGCGACTTTACCTATACTGTTAACCCAAATCAAATGATTGACTTTGGGTTCAGTTCTATTTTCTATAAGTTAAATCCGGGTTCTTTTGTGCCTGTGGGTCCATCTTCTCTTGTCGCTCCCAACATCATAGCAACTGAGCAGGCGCTGGAAAGTGCTTTATATGTAAATGACCGCTACGATATCAGTAAGAAGCTTTCTGTGAATGGCGGCCTCCGGTATTCCATATTCAATTATCTCGGTCCGGGATCGGTAAATGTATATGCTGCCGGCTTGCCAATGGACGAAAGCAGTTTAATAAAAGAAGCGCAATATCCGGCAGGTAAAATCATTAAAACCTACCAGGGACCTGAAGTCCGTTTTTCTGCCAAATATTCTATAGCTAAAGACGCATCGGTAAAACTGGGTTACAATACTTTGCGCCAGTACATACACATGCTGTCTAATACAACCGCTATTTCTCCAACCGATGTCTGGAAATTGAGTGATTATAATATCAGGCCTCAGTATGGCGACCAGATTTCTTTGGGGCTGTTTAAAAATTTTGGAAAGGACTCAATCGAGACATCAATAGAAGTGTATTATAAAAGGCTTGAGAACATTCTTGACTACAAAAGCGGTGCGCAACTGGTCTTAAATCCGCACATTGAAACAGATGTGATTAATACAAAAGGAAAAGCGTATGGTGTGGAGTTTATGGTAAAAAAGAGAGTCGGCAAGCTGAATGGATGGTTTAGCTACACTTACTCCCGCACATTGCTAAGGATGGATGATGTAAACATAGGACCTGTGATCAATGGAGGAAAATATTATCCTTCAAATTACGACAAGCCTCACGACGCTACATTGGTGGGTAATTATGCTGTTAACCACAGGTTTAGCGTGTCGTTAAATGTAACCTACAGTACCGGCAGACCTATTACGCTGCCTATCGGAACCTACTATTACAGCGGCTCTCAAAGAGCTTTGTATTCTGACAGGAACGCTTACAGAATTCCTGATTATTTCAGGTCTGATTTCGCGATGAATATCGATGGAAATCATAAGATTCACCAGTTAACGCACAATTCATGGACAATAGGCGTGTATAACCTTACCGGAAGAAAAAACCCTTATTCTGTTTATTATACTTCAGAAAACGGAGTAATAAATGGCTATAAGCTTTCGATATTTGGCAGTGCTATTCCCTTCATCAATTACAACATACGGTTTTGATATGAATAAACTATGGACGATAAAATGTTTCTTTTGTATACTAATGGTTGTTATAAGCTGCAAAGAACCGTTTGATCCAAAAATTTCGCCGGTTCAAAGTAATTACCTTGTTGTGGAAGGAAATATCAACGTCAATGGTTTTACAAGCATTGCATTAAGCCGCACTCTGCCGCTTAAAGATTCTATTAATTCAAAACCAGAACTAAATGCACAGGTAACAATAACAGGTAATGACAATTCGGTATTTGAAGTAAGAGACGCAGGTAACGGAACATACTTATCAGATTCGCTCGTTTTAAACCCAAATCAAAAATACCGGCTTCACATAAAGACAACTGCAGGCGGCGAATATTTATCTGACTATTCTTCTGTCCTTCAAACACCCGCCATTGACAGCATAAACTGGAAGCTTGAGAATAATGGTGTTCGATTTTATGTAAATACGCATGACCCGCAAAATAAAACCCGCTATTATAAATGGGATTATGAAGAAACATGGGAGATAAATTCTGCTTATCTAAGCTATTATAAATATGAAAACGGCTTTGTTATACCCCGTGATTTTAGTGAGATTCCTAAGTTATATTACTGCTGGCGTTCCTCAAAGTCTGTGTCCATTCTTTTAGGCTCATCGGCACAACTTACCAATGATGTCATCAGTCTTGCTCCTGTTGAATTCATTCCTCTTGAATCCGAAAAATTAAGTGTGCGGTTCAGTATTTTGGTAAAGCAATATTCTTTAGACAGAAAGGCTTATGATTTTTATAAAATGATGAAAAGCAATACAGAATCTTTAGGTTCGGTATACGATCCTCTTCCGTCAGAAATAACAGGAAATATTACCTGTGTAAGTAATCCTCAGGAGAAAGTGATTGGTTATATTACCGCTTCCACTGTCGAGCAGAAAAGGTTGTTTGTTACCAGTGCTGATGTTCATTCAAAATATACACAAGATTGCAGGTCTGTGTATGTAGTCAATAATCCTGACAGTCTCAATTTATATTTGAATATAAGAGGTTTGATGCTATATATGAGTGACGGGTCACCACCTGGACCGGTAAAAGGCTATTATTCTTCCACTCCCTATTGTATTGATTGTACATTAAGAGGCACAAATGTACAACCATCGTTTTGGTAATTTTATAATAATGATTAAAGAAAAAAGTTTGAATGTTACATTTTCTTATGGAGTAGCCGGAATTTGTTTATTGCTGCTGATAAGGCTTCCTTTAGCGGCGCAAGGTGACAGCAATTTTATTGAAAACAAATTCAACTCGTATAAAGAACAGTCGGTTCAGGAAAAAGTATTTGTGCACGTAGACAGAAGCTTTTACGTAGCCGGAGAAATTGTCTGGTTTAAAGTGTACTGTATGAATGCAGACAATAACAGCTTGTTAAGCCTGAGTAAAGTAGCGTATATTGAAGTGCTCGATAAAAACCAGCAACCGGTATTGCAGGCCAAAATTGCTTTGAAGGATGGAACAGGGAGCGGCTCATTACTATTGCCTTCCAATTTACGTTCGGGCAACTACCT
>CAXUMK010000105.1:0-11083 GCA_964251885.1 uncultured Segetibacter sp.
CTTTTATTAATTGGCATTGTTTTTTATCAGTCGAAGCGTCACCACATCATGCGGCGGCACAGTCGCTTTGAATGATTTCTTTGTATCGCCCATGTCGTTCTTTGTCCAAAGGTTACGGATCTTATAAACTCCCTGCTTTGCATCCAAACTTTGATTTGACAAGGCATCGTTTATTACTTCGTTTTGCCAGTTAAAATCAACCTGTTTCGGAGCGCTGTTCCTGTTTAAAAAGGTTACTGACCAATCGCCACCTTTTAACGGTTTCAGCCAGGTCTCAAAGCTGTCTTTGGCTGAGTACTTAAAGCCCTGCACACCTAATGCGTCCTGGTTTATTGCGATCACCTCTTTGTTCATCAGTATGTCGGCAGTCTCTTTGCTCATCTTGCGGATGTCGTTGCCGGCAACAAGTGGCGCAGCGATCATTGCCCACATGGTAAAGTGCGCCCTGTCTTCATTTACAGGCATACCGTTTCCTACCTCCAGCATATCAGGGTCATTCCAATGACCGGGACCGGCGTACTTGCGTAGTGTGTCCTGGCTTTCTAAAATTTTCATCACGCTCAAGGCATGCCAGTTGCCCATTGTTTTAATTCCTTCCCACTGGTTGGTGATGTCGCCGGTTGTACGCCAGAGTTCGCCCACGTTGCTTGCCCATGTCCACGGGTTGCTTTGTCCCCATTCGCACAAACTGAGCACTATCGGCCTGCCTGCTTTTTGCAGGGCTGCTGCAATGGTTTTATAAGCTCCTTCCTGTTTCAATCCTTCTGTGTTGCACCAGTCGTACTTCAGGTAATCGATGCCCCATTGAGCATACATGAGCGCATCCTGAAATTCGTACCCCCGGCTTCCGGGCTTGCCACCACAGGTTTGCGAACCTGCATCAGAATAGATCCCTATTTTCAATCCTTTTGAATGAACATAATCGGCAAGCGCCTTCATGCCCGAAGGAAACCTTTTAGGGTCGGGATGAATAAAGCCAAGACTGTCGCGATCGCCATGCCAGCAGTCGTCGATATTAAGGTACGAGTAGCCGGCATCTTTCATACCGGTCGATATCATTGCATCCGCTACCTGCTTAATCAGGTTCTCGTCTACATTGCATTGAAATTTGTTCCAGCTATTCCATGCCATTGGTGGGGTAGGGGCAAGACCCTGGTACTTTGTATAGTTTTGTTTGTAGTGTTTCCCTGGCTGAATGCGGTAGCAGCGAGCAATAAAAAGATAATAAAAGCAGTATTTTTCTTCATGTAACTATTTTTTTTAAGTGAGTAAGACGTTTGTTAATTTCTTTGTTATCAGCCTTCGTTTTTCATAGCAGCTTTTGTTGCGTCGCACACTTCAACTTGTATAATCTCCACTGAACTTTTTTCACCTCATCCTCCAACTCCTTCTCCCCGCGGAGAAGGAGCGGCACTTTAGAATACTATCAAACATTTTATATTCCACATCAACTAATCCCTCTACTCATCAAACAAATCCCCAATCCCAAATTACGGCTCCGACAGCTTAACGGGCACACAGGCAGATGAGGGGATTGCTTCGTCGTTTCCCAAAAACAAGTTCGGGACAGGCTCTCCTTTCAATGACGAATTTCTTTAAGCCCCTTCAGGGGTTTGGGGTATCCGTTTCAATATCTCCAGACATGCCCGGCCATTGTGATATGGACACTTCCACAGACCGGCCTTATCTTCATCCTGCATAACCGAATAGTCTTCTCTTACTCCCCAAAACCATTCGCCATCTTTTTTATCAAGTATTTGTCTTTGTATAAAATGCCAGCTATTTAATGACTTTTCAAGAAAAGAACGATCGTTTGTTACCTGGTACGAATTGTAAAATCCAACCATCGCCTCAGCCTGGGGCCACCAGTGTTTTTCTTTGATCAGATGATTTGCTGAGACCTCTTTTTCATACCATAATCCACCGTCGTTGTCTAAGCCTCTTTCTGCTGCTTCCGCCACTTTTACTGAACGCTCTTTTACTTTTTGCAATAAGGCATTGTCGTGAATTATTTCTGCAGCTTCCTGCACAAGCCACGCAGCTTCTATATCGTGCCCATAAGAAATAATGTCTGATTTTGGATTCCATGTTTCATCAAAAAACAACACAAGATGATCGGTTTCTTTATCAATAATATGGTCAAGGAAAAGATGAATAAGTTCGGTGATCCTTTGTTTCAAAGTTGCATCGGGCCACACACGATAAAGGTTAGCAAAAGCCTCCAGAATGTGCAGATGCGTGTTCATTGATTTTTTCTCATTCGAGTCTTTAGCGCTTAACCGCAAGTCTTTGATCTCTTTCCAGTCTCTCGTGAAAGCTTCCATGTAACCGCCATTTATTTTATCGTAACTGCGGTCGACAATCGCTTTGTATAAATCAATTGCTGATTGCTTGGCTCTTTCATCTTTGCCTGCTTCATAATATTCACTTAATCCATACATCGCAAACGCAAGTGCATACATCTGCTTCTTTGTATCTGCCGGGTTACCTATGTAATCAACCGTCCAGAAAACGCCTCCATACTTTTTATCGATAAAATAATTATGGATGTATTTGAAAGCTCTTTCAGCAGTCTGCAGATAAGCAGGCTTTTTAGCATGGTTATAGGCTGCAGAAAAGGTCCATAAAATTCTGCTGTTCAGTACTGAACCCTTTTCAGCTTTTTCATTTGTTGTATTGGCGTTGTCGATCTTTCCATAGAATCCGCCGTTCTTCAAATCAATGGTATATTTCATCCAGTAAGCAAGAATGTTTTCCAGTTCCTGCTCCACCTGTTGCCTGTAATTTTTTAAAAGATCATCCATCTCTTCGTTCTGTAATTGCAATTGGTATAAATTTTTTAAGACAACCCTGCTGCATTTAAACCCTCCAGCCAACTGTTAACCTGATTAAGAAGGGATCGCTCGTACCTCGCGATGACGAGCCTGCTTGTTCAGTAAAGAATAAAAAGTACACGAGTGCGACGCAACATTGTCTCATAGTAGTAACTCAGCCGGGTTCAAAAAAAATTCTACTTAGTATTTTATCTCTTGCGCAGTATAAATAAAACCGTTTTTTTTTCATTGTTATACACTTACTGCAAAGAGCGGCGCTGTTACGGGTTTGCTGGTTTGCTTTGAAGTATAAGCCAGATTTCTGTCAATTATTTTGTTTATTGTCTCAACAGTTGCTTCAGACCGGAAGCCATCTTCAGGTGTATTGATAACATAATCGAGCAGCCTGTCAATAGTTGAAGTGGCTACGTGCATACGTGTGTCGGATGATGCATAATAAATAAACACTTCACCATCGTCATCGGCTATCCAGCCATTGCTAAAAACCACATTCGATACGTCTCCTGTTCTTTCTTCACCTTCAGGAGCCATAAAAAAGCCTGCAGGTTTATGAATTACTTTGGTAAGATCATGCAGGTCGGTCATAAACATGTACAGAACATAGCGCAAACCTGCTGCTGTGTTTCGAACCCCATGAGCCAGGTGCAGCCAGCCTTTTTGAGTTTTAATGGGTGCAGGGCCTAAACCATTTTTTGCTTCGTACACTGTATGATACTTTCTTCCGTCCACTACAATTTCTTCGTTAACTATTGCATTTTCCATGGAGTCAGCGAAGCCGAAACCAATTCCGCCGCCTTTACCTGCATCAATAAATCCATCCTGCGGACGGGTGTACAACGCATATTTGCCATTTACAAATTCAGGATGCAATACCACGTTTCTTTGCTGAGGTGAAGGTGTTTTTAAATCGGGTAAACGCTCCCAGTTTACCAGGTCTTTTGTTCTTGCAATACCACATTGTGCATCTGCAGAAGACTGGTCGCTTTCAGGCGCTGTAGGGTCACGGCGTTCTGCACAGAATAAGCCGTAGATCCATCCGTCTTCATGCTGTACCAACCGCATGTCATAAATATTGGTTGATGGATTTTCCGTTTCGGGCATCGTTACCGGTCTATCCCAAAATCTAAAATTATCTATACCATTATCGCTTTCTGCAACAGCAAAAAAAGATTTCCTGTCTATCCCTTCCACTCTTACAACCAATATGTATTTACCCTTAAACTTTATAGCTCCGGCATTTAATGCAGCATTGATACCAAACCTTTCCATCAAAAAAGGATTGGTTGCAGGATTAAAATCATATCTCCAGTTCAAAGGAGCATGCTGTGCAGTTACAACCGGATAATGATACCGGTCATACACTCCATTACCCAATTCCTCTTTTCTGTTTGGCTGCGTTATCAGCAGGTTATGTGCTTCCTTCAAAGCCTGCAGCCTTTTTTCATAATTGATGCTCATACATTTATTTTAAAATCCTTACAGTTTTTTGTTAAGCCCCTTCAGGGGTTTGGGGTATTTAATCTTCCAGTTTTTCCCACCATGTCTTCTTCAGAATGAAAGCAATTACCGCCAGCAGCAATATGGTCACCAGCAAAGGAAGCTTCATCCATAATATGAAATACATGGGTAGAATTGTTAATCCGGTTTGGGCTATAATGCCTAAGACTACGTTAAACATGTCGAGTTTAAAGCGTTTGTTAGGTACAAAGGCAGAATTTTCGGCCACAACTTCTTCATGCACAGGTTTCCAAAAACCCCAGGGCCGCACGGTACTGTAAAACTTTTTAAGCACTTTCATATCTGTTGGGGGAGCAGCATACGTACCGGCAATACAACCAATAACAGAAATTAAAAACAATAATGGCCAGTTGTACAAAGGTAAGCCGGTAAAAATGAAAGGGAATACCAGGGCTGCAGCAATACCAGCCATCATGCCCCAAAAAAAACCACTCGCATTAAAGCGCCACCAGTACCATTTAAGCATGTTTGCTGCAATATATCCGCCGTATAAAGCGCCTACAATCCATTGCAGAATGCTGTTGACATCTTTTGCAAAAAAACCTATCGTAACACCTACAGCAACTACAACTACACCTACGATGTAATTCATGTAGATAATTCTTTTGGTAGGCGCATCCGGGTTTATATATTTAAGATAAATATCGTTTACGATATAGGCCTGTGCTGCATTTAATGTGCCTGAGAAAGTACCCATAAAAGCGCCAAGCAAACCGGTAAGCACTATGCCTAAAACGCCCACGGGCAGGAAGTTGTTGATGGTTCCGGGAAGTATTCTTTCAAAATCAGTTCCTCCGTTTGGCGCGGACAGGTCAAGCTGGTTGTAGTATAAAATAGCCAAAACAGTTAAACCAATGACCATCGTATACCGGATTGGCAACAACATAATGGAAACAAAACCGGTCATTTTTGAAGCATCTTTAGGAGAGCGGGTTGACAGCACTTTCTGCATATCATAATTAGGCGCAGGACCTGCTAAGCTGGCAAATACTCCTTTGAAACACATCATCATAAAGAAAATGCCGAACAGGCCAAATTTGTCTTCCTCAATCTTTTTCATAGCTGCCGGAAGAATATTATTCCAGTCGAGGTTAAGGTGCAGGCCGAAGAAAGGGCTGTTCCACCCGGCAGGTACGTTCAGTTTTTGTCCGTGTAAATAATTCATGGCAATATATCCAACACAAATACAGCCTATGCTCATAATAATGTACTTAATCAAATCACCGATCACGATGCTGTGCATGCCGCCAAGAATGGAATAGAACATAGCGAAAAGCGTAAACACTATACCATAAAAATGAGCGACATACTCCGGCGCTATATGAAATGGAACGTGCGGTTCTATCACGCTCCACGGCACAAATATTTCGAGAAATTTACCAAGACCAACGAACCCATAAGCAAGGAAGCCAAGACAACCCAACAGAGCAAAAACAACTACAATGTTGTGTGAGGCTTTTACACCCGCACCTCTTGTTCCAAAACGGGTAGCCAGCCATTCTGCACCGGTATCGGCATTTGAACGCCTGAGCCATTTGGAGAGAAACATCATATTGAAGATCTGGTTAAACACGGGCCATAACCACGGTATCCAAATGCTTTTAAACCCATACACAAAACACAAGGAAACCATCCACATCGTGCCGCTGATGTCAAACATATCAGAAGCATCGCTCATGCCCAGAAGAAACCAGTGCAGTTTTTTGCCACCCATCAGGTAACTCTCTTTATCCTTGCTCGCCTTCTTTCGCATAAACCAGCCGATAAAGAGCATCGAAACCAGGTAGGCCACTATTACCAACACGTCTATTAATTGCAGCTTCATGCATTTTGTGATTTAGTCATTTTGTGATTGAGTGATGAGTGATTTGGTGATTGAGCAATTAAGCAATTGAGCCATTGAGCCATTAAGTTATTGAGTTATTGAGTTTTATACAATTTCTCTTTTGTAACATCTTTTTGAAACAATGTTTTTGGCTCTTTATAAAACTTCACAAAGTCATTTTCCGATACCTGTCCTTTGTAGGGCAAATAATATTCATTTTGTCCGCCTGGTTTTGCACCCGCATTTCGCCATGCCAAAGCATAAGAAACCTGGTGGTTCGCAATAGCTTTCAATAAAACATTTGTAAACCATGTACTGTCGGGCACCTCGCCAAAACCAAATTCTGTAAGCGCCGGAATTTTATTTGTTTGTTTCGCAATCGCTTCCAGGCCAGTCAGCATGCGGTCGGCATCTTTTACAAACTGCTCATTTGCAGCTTCGCCTTTTTGTCTTTGATAAATATCGAAACCTATCACATCAGTCCATTCGTCTCCGGGATATTTTTTTAGGTATTCTTCGGTAGTGCCGTAACGATCGGTATTGTAAGCGTATAAAAGATTATGGACATTTTTTGTATCACGCAGGTAAGAAACGGTAAACTGGTACGCCTGTTTATATTCTTCGGGCGTGCAATATTTTTCGCCCCACCAAAACCAGTTTCCATTCAACTCATGAAATGGTCTGAAGATGATGGGAATGGGTTCACCGTTCTTTCCTTTCAGGCTTAGCATAAAAGCAGCTATTTTGTCTAACCAGCTTTTATACAACTCATTTTTTTCTCCGCCGGGTAAAATAGATTGAAGCGTACCAGGTGCAGGATCCCATGCAGTTTTACCGGTAAGCGGATTGTTGAGATGCCAGCTAAGGGTAATAACACCACCACGGTTGTACACATCTTTTATATAACCTTTCATTTTATCAAAAGGCACGCTGTCGATATTTACTGCATGGTCTAATTCAAGACGTCCTAATTCAAAACCATATACAGCAGGATAGTCACCTGTCACTTCTTTTACATCACTCTTTCCCGGTACATATTTCCAGCCAACACCATACGCCAGGTCATCCTGGTGACCAAACATGGTTCCTTTGTTCAAAAGCTTTTTCAGGTTACGATAGAGGTTGACGGTTTCCTTCGTAGCCTTCTTATCGGAGGGAAGATTGCTTTGACTGAAAGCATTGGATAAGCTTGCGGCTAAACCAATGAAAAGAACCGCTGTAAATATTTTAGATGCTATCATTACTTTTTTTTAATTGTTTTTGCCACTAAGGCACGAAGACACAAAATCTATTAAAACTTTGAGCCCACGTGTTTCAGAAGCTGTTTGCATTATTTGTTTTTTTGATACCAGCTTTTGTTTTTTATAGCATCATCGTTGCGTCGCAATCCTTTCATCGGCATATCTTCAGGCAACTTGTTCATGCAATTTCGTCATGTTTTTAATTAATCTTAATAGCTTCTTAGTGGCAAAAAACATCATTATCATTTAGTAAATGATTCAATCAGTTGCCATGTGCTTGTATCGCTGTTAAATACGCTATTCAAACCTTGTTCTTCCATGGGTGGATCTCCCATATATTCATCACCATCTTTCCAGAATATCTGCCCTTCTTTTGGTCTTGCTGTTCCTCCATAAGCCCAAAAGTTAACTCCGGCTAAAGCGCCTCCTGTTTCTTTACTTTTTTTCCATGCAGAAAAGAACTTAGAATAATAGTTATCTCTTAAAGCAGTGGTTGCTGTTATACTAAAAGACTGGTTGTCGCGTGGAAGCCCAAATTCTTCAACCACTAAAGGCTTGTGTAGTCTGGTTGCAACTGCTAAGTGTTTATCTAAATACTGAAGAGAATTATTGATTACAGCAGGAACATCTTTTTGAAAAGTAGCTTCCCTAAACCAGCCCCAGTTTTTTGGCCATACGTGAATAGTAAGATAATCTACATTTTTATCAGCATGCACCTGCTCATACAATTGCATGTCACCATCCGTTCCCATACTACCTTCATGACCGATGGTTACCAGATGATTTTTATCAATTGACTTTATAAAAGCGGCAGCATTGCTTATCCAATGTTTGTAAGCCTCATTAGCAGACTGACGCATGGGACGCGGTTCGTTTGCCAGTTCCCAAGCCATGATTGCCGGGTCCTGGTTATACTTTTTCTTTGAGTACTTATTGGTGTGGTTAATAACAAACTCTACCTGTTTATTATAGCCAGCCATGCAATTGCTGCACGTATAAAATTGACTGGTAAAATCTCTCTGCTCGTTCCAGTTTAACTTTCTTCTCAAGACCGAATCACTCATAAGTCCGTTCCAGTTGGCATATTGCATAAATCCACCACTCCATTCCCAGTTATTGCTTAAAAAGATAACAGCCTTCATATTTCGCTTACCCATCTCAAACAAAATCAGGTCGAGCCCTTCAAGCATTGATGCATCAAACCTGCCTTGCGCTGGCTGTAATGACGGCTTCACTCTTTCAACTCCGTTCTCCATTCCTGTTCCTTCGGCTCCGGCCAGTAAACGTAAATTTGTAATGCCTTTAGCCTTCAGAAAATCAAGTTCACTGCGTAACCTCTCAACACCTTTTGCCTTATCTTTTTGCGAAGCTAAATACGGTCCGTACCAATAATTGCTGCCGATGTAGTAATAAGGCTTGTTGCTGATGAAGAACTGATGTTGCTTAACAGTTACAAAAGGAGACTGGGCGGCGTTCCTGCCAATAGAAATCAGGCAAAGAAAAAAAATATATATTCTAAACATTCGCTATTATTTAAGGAACATCATCAAATAAAAACCTCCTGCATTTAAGCAAAGAAACAACGCGGTCTCTTTTCTCAGACAGGAGGTTTTTTTCAATAGATTGCTATAGTTGTCAAAGGATAAATTAGTGACTCTTGGATTGTCGAATAATGAATAAAAAGTATCCCGCCTCAGGCGGGACGACGCAACATCAGCCTTATCGTAGTAATCAAGCCCGGTTCAAAAAATCCTGCTCATCTTTATATCTCTTGCGCAGTATAGCCATCAAAACCAAATTCTTCTGCATTACCTAAATAATGCAGCCGGATTTATTATTAATTCAAACCTATGTCGTCTACATAAATTGTAAATCCTCCGGTTCCACTATATTCTTTTACAAGAATGTCGGTTATTTTAGAAGCGGTGGTAAGACCCGAAAGCGGAAATGCATAATCAGTCCATTTGCCTTCTACTAAAGTAATGGTAGAGCCATCTGCTCCGTTTAATCCTACATTCACTTTTTTGCCATTGCTACCCGGCGCACCATAAATAGAAATCTTTAGTGTAGTATATGACGCCATAGTTACATTGGCACCTGCAAGCTGTAATGGAGAACCATAGCCACCCACATAATCAATTCTGCACGATTTTGTTCCATCTCTTACAGGATTTGTGTTATTCAAATCTTTAGTTCCTCCCCATCCGCCACCTACATAGCCGTTCCAGTTGGAAGTAACAGCGTCGGTATAAATAGGAAATGCAAGAGCCGGAGGCGGAACACCGCCGGTTATTTCTAAAATATCTGCTGATTGAACGGTAAGCGTTGAATTGAGCACAGCCAGCGTTATTTTACCTCTTAATACACCTGTTGGAACCTTTACTACGATCTGGGTAGCTGTTTGGCTTACAAATGTGGTAACAGCGGGTGCATTTAGAAAGGAAACTGAAGTAGCCAGGTCAAGATTGGTTCCTGTAATGGTAAGATTTGCTCCGGGATCAACCGGGTTTGGCGACATGGTTGCAACAGATGGTAACAGTACATCTAAACTCATGCCTGATGTTGTTTTCACCCCGGAAGCAGATGCTAATGTCACCGGGCCTTTTGTTGTTCCTGCCGGAACTTTTACAACCAGTTGCGTAGCTGTTTGGCTTACAAAATTTGTTACGGCTGTTGCAACCCCTGTAAATAATACCTGTGTCGTAAGGTCGAGATTGGTACCTGTAATGGTAAGATTGGTTGCATGCTTAACAGGATTTGGAGAAAGACCTGTAATAACCGGCAAGGTAACTTTTACCGTATCATCAGTCTGAATATCCAGCGGTTTTGTTCCGGAATAAGAAATGATCAAAGGACCGGTTTGAGCATCCACAGGCACTGTAACGACGAGTTGATTGATTGATTTACTTACAAAGGAATCAACAGCTTTATTATTGGCAAATGTGACACGTGTTACCCAGTCGAGATACTGGCCTTTGATGGTAACATTCTCACCGGGACGTGCTTCAGGGGTCATTGAAGCAATGGTCACTTCTACATTCAGATTCAATTTTGTTTTTGTAACGATATCACCCTGCGATGTTTTTAGTGTTACAAAACCCTGCTCAGCGGTCTGGGGTACAATTACTAAAATAAGCGCAGAACTTTGTTGTAAAAATGAAGATTTAGGAACAACTGCAGATGGACCTGTAAAGTCAATTTCGGTAACGGTAGTAAGGTTGTTTCCGATAAAACGCAGTGTGTCGCCGTGCTTTGCACCCGTGGGGCCAAAACTTAACAACTGGGTCTGTCCTGAAATTACATCATTATTTTTCTTGCATGACGTAATGATTCCAACAGACAGTATTATGCATATCAAAATAAGCAAAGGCTTATTGAATACTTTAATCATTTTTTGAAGTTTAATTAATTTGTTAGAGGGGTTTACTTGCTCACCTTAGGCACTACACGAAAGTTATCAAAACAGATATCAGCATCAAGGTCGCCTGGTCCCTGCATCAACAGCATCGCCCAGTATCCATTAGGGTTTACAACCGGCTTTACCGAGTAGCTGTTATACACGTCCTCATAAGGTATAACAACCGTTTGCCATTGCCCATGTGTATCATAAGGTGGATTCCATGCGTATCCGTTACCATCTGATGCACTCGTGCCTGCATTTATTT
>CAXUMK010000105.1:11093-11913 GCA_964251885.1 uncultured Segetibacter sp.
TGATCAGGCTGGCGTTGTACGGCTTAATCGTATTTATCTCAAATTTCAAATTATAATCCTTCGGGCTAAGTATAGCGGCATCCGGAATATTTTTACTGTGGTTAGGCATTGCATCTGCCGGTCCATCAGCTATTTCATTGTAGCTCCATGCTCCCAGCTTGGCTTTTACATGTATATAATTTCCGCTGATTTTAGGAGGATCGTTCGGACCGGGATTAGTGACAACCCACTGCGGATCGTGCCATCCTTCATACGGATCGCTGTCAATAAAATGATTGCGGGGATCCTGGAACCAGAAGTCTGACTTAGTTACGCCAAAGTTTGTAGAAACAGTAACAGTGCCGGGTTGAGCGCCGGCAGGTACCCTTACCTGGATAATTTGCGGCGTTACAGAAACAAGCTCACCGGTTACTCCCCCTGTGAATGTTACAGTTAACGGTTCGTAGAAGAAGTTTCCGTTAATAGTTGCTACGCCTCCTGTATTCACAAATTCGCAAACCATACTGCTGACGGTTGGCTTACTAATCTGAACCTGAAAATCGTACAGAAGAGAGTCGCCGCCTGCAAAATAAATTTTTAATTTGTTGTTAACGACCATTGGAATTGGAGTAGGCACACTTACTATGATAGTAGTGTTTGTAATATAAGTTGGATTTAAACTCGCAGGTTGATCGTTAAACCACATACTTTTTGCACCTCCCAGGTTTTCACCAACTATTGCTATCATGTTACCTTGTCCGGCTCCTATTAAAAGTGAGTCGGAAGATGCAGGGTTAGTTATTCTTACATACTTGATGCTTGGCTTACCACCATTGGGAAG
>CAXUMK010000105.1:11923-17684 GCA_964251885.1 uncultured Segetibacter sp.
CTTCTTTTTTGCACGAGTTGAAGCTGCTTATTACAGCTAATGCCATGACAAATAATAATATCGTTTTATTTACTGTTTTCATTTGACTTTCAAATTTTTATACAATGACTTTTATTGCTTATGGGTATTCAACAGCAGGTTGTGTTAAATTAGGTGCCTGGCTGATTTCAGCAGATGGTATAGGCAACCGGAAATTACCTTCATTAGCGTTGATCTGTCTTTCGGTTGTTGCCCAGGTTGTTTTCTTAATGGTCCACATTGTAGGATTAGGGAAAGCATCAGGAGTAATATTATAAAAACCTCTGTCCTGGCTGTTTAATATGGCAAAAGCCTTTTGGGGGTTGTAGTAATGAAGGCTAACCAAATCATACCATGCCATACCTTCCATTGCAAACTCAGTAACTCTTTCTTTAAAAATTCTATCGAAAGTTAAAGGCGTAGATACACCTGTAAGAGGATCTGTAACTGTAAATGGCGGCAGGCCAGACCTTGTATGCACCTGATTGAAATACGCCACCGCAGTTGCATCTGTGGTTGAAGGATTATTTCCCAGAACAGCTTCAGCATAAGTAAGATACATCTCTGCCAAACGCATCATGTAAGTATCATTAGGATAATCCTGTTGCGCAGCCTGTCCGCCTACATCTTTTGCTTTACCTACTACATATTTTTTTATGCTGGCAAAATTTACATCGCCTGTAACGTAAGGAAAGATCAGCTTTTGATCTACTCCATTTAATGTCTGCGTTATTTCAGGATAGCTTGCACCTGGCAGCATATAAGTAGCTTTTAACCTTTGGTCGAGCGTACGTCCTCTAAGCATTGTATCCCCCGATGCAGCAATTCCATCATATTGACTCAACATCCACCAGGTAGCGCCTTTGTCGCCGCCCCATCCATCACCATTGGCAATATCATTGCTAAAATTGAGATAAGATGGTGTACTGTTTTGACTGCCGTACTGACCCGGAGCATATACCCATTGCAACTCAAATAAAGATTCAGCATTATTGTCATAAGGGAATTTGAACAAAGCAGAATAATCGCTTAATAACGTTTTACCGCTATTTTGAATAACGTCCTGGGCATAATACTTAGCGCTATCAAGAAAGGTCTGGTTTCTTCCATTAGGACCTGTTGATTCTACGCCTGCTCTTGTAAGATAAAATCTTGCTAACATACCTTCTGCCGACCATTTAGTAAGTCTTCCTACTTGTACGGGTGTTTCAGGCAGGTCTTCTGCAACTGCACGCATTTCACGTGTTATAAATCTCCAGACGCTTGGGATGGTGTTTTTATGCAGTGAGGTATCATTAATTACATTCAAGTTATTTTCTATGACCGGAACTTCACCCCAATTGCTGACGAGGTAGCGGTATGCAACGGCTCTCATAAACCTTGCTTCAGCTATTGCCATTTTTTTAATAGCCGGAGTAACTGCTGCACCTGCATTGTTATTTATATTGATGATCGTGAGGTTTGCCTGGGCAACAACCTGGTAAAACGAACGGTATGCAGCGTTATTTTCCCCATTTTCGGCAGTCGTATTAAACAATACATTACCCCTGTCATTATAAGCTGAAAAGGTTGTTCCTGATCTAAAATCACCCAGGTTATAAGATGCCTTATCGTTATAATCAAACCATACCTTGTTGTATAATCCGGCAGTACCTGCTAATATCTGCTCATCGGTTTTATAAAAACTTGCATCTGTAATTGCATCGGTCGGGGGTTTTTCAAGAAAGTCTTTTTTACAGCCGGAAAGAATGATAATTGGAATAACTAAACCAATTAAATAATTTTTATAATTTATTTTCTTCATTTTCTGTTTCTTTTAAAAGTTAGCATTAAGGCTAAAAGTGTAGATAGGAGTCAAAGGATAACGGCCATAGTCAAGGCCAATAGCCCCACCTGAAGTAGCTGCATTAACGCCGGTATAAGATCCAACCTCAGGATCTAAGCCTGAATAACCGGTAATGGTAGCAAGGTTCTGAACACCGAAAGAAGCCCTTACACCTCTTACCAATTTTTGACGGGAGATCAATGATGCAGGAATGTTGTATGACAACGTAACATTTTTAAGTCTTAAATAAGATCCGTCCTCTACCCATTTACTGGTCTGTCGTGCAAAGTTTCCATTCACATCGGCACCCGAAATTATTCTTGGTACATCTGTTCCGGGATTGGCCAGCATAGGATTACCATTTTTATCGGTAGTTAACTTTGCAAATTCAAAAGCATGAACCATCATGTTACGGCCAAGATTGATATTATTTGGATTTGAGTTTTCCCAGGCTGTAAAATTATAAATGTCGTTTCCGTAAGAACCGGTGATCAGAACGCTGAGATCAAAGCCTTTGTAGCTGAATGAGTTGGTAAACCCTCCGAATAATTTAGGCCATGGATTACCGATATAAGTCATATCGTTCACATCAATCTTACCGTCTTTATTAATGTCCTTGAATTTAACATCACCTATCCAAATTCCACCTGAAGCCTGTGTAGGACGTCTGTTTCCGCTATTATCTACAGGTACTGCACTTTTGTTGATCTCATCTACAGAAGTAAATATTCCTTCTTCAATGTATCCTCTGAACAACCACGGTTGCTGACCAATAGCAGAACGTTGTGTCCATGGGTCAGCCTGGTTTAACCACCATGATGAACGATCTAAAAAGCCGTTTTTAGAATTTAGGCTTTCAATGACGGTTTTAAAATGTGACAGGTTAAGGTTTGTTTCCCATCTGAAGTCTTTTGTAGTGATGTTGGTTGTATTTACTGAAAAACTCCATCCCTTCGTTTGAAGCGCTCCTGCATTAACTGTAGGCGGATTAACTGCTGCAGTACCATTTGAACCCATATACCAGGGAATGGATGCACCTAACAGCATGTTATCGGTATTTTTCACATAGTAGTCAGCTTCAACAGATATCCTGTTTTTAAACATTCCAAGGTTTGCACCAATATTATTCGTCTTTGTTTGTTCCCACTGCAGTTTTGGGTTAGGATAAACTGAGGGCAGGAAGGAAGTGCCCCATGGACTTGCGCCTGCAGTTAATGGCGAATAGATCGCAGAATTACCATAACCCTGGTTTCCTGTAAGACCTGTTTCTACTCTTAATTTCAATTCACTGATAAAAGGCACGTGGAAAAACTTTTCCTGGGTAACTCTCCAGGCTGCAGATACAGAAGGGAAAGCGCCCCATCTTTTATCGGGTCCAAAGTTTATAGAACCATCTCTGCGGTAAGTGGCTGTTACAAGGTAGCGGTTATCATAATTGTAATTGATCCTGCCGAGGTAAGACTCCATACCTAAAGAATTAGCAGAACCTCCGTTATTGCTTGCAGTAGTTGAATTACCGGCGTTTAAATCCAAAATATTGTTTGTAAGAAAGCCGGTTCTTGTACCACTCACATTCTTATAAGTTGCTGCCTGCGCCTCATGGCTTACCATCAGTCCAATGTTGTGCTTACCTATCTGCTTGTTGTACTCAAGTAACTGGTTCCAGTTCCAGTAAGTATTTTGGCCGGTACCGTTTGTTAAAGTAGCAGTGGAATTAACTGCCCAGCCGATTGAATAAGTTGGCTGAAAGAAAGTGGAACTGGAATAATTGATGTCGGTGTTGAATGAAGTTCTGAAAACAAGTCCTTTTGCTAAATTAAAACCTACGTTCAATCCACCTAAGAACTCTCTTCTGGTGTTTTGGTTGGTTGTTAATTTAGAAATAGCAATGGGATTGACAGGTGAAAACTGGTGAGCAGGGTTTGATAGGTCTCCACCTCCCCATGTACCATCAATATTTTTTACAGGCACTTCCGGACTTAATTGTATAGAACTGGTAATAAGGCCGCTCGAACTTGCAGTGATGCTTTCATTCGTTTGGTTAAAGCTTAGATTTGTTCCTATATTGATCCATTCCCGTGGCTTACTATCGAGGTTTACCCTGAAGCTATATCTTTTAAATCCTGACCCTTCGGCAATACCTGCCTGGTTTAAATATTCACCTGACATATAATAGGTGGTGTTATTGCTACCTCCGCTTAAACTTAACTGGTGTTTTTGCATGGCGGCGTTATTAAATAGTTCGCTCTGCCAGTTTGTACCCGGCCCCAATAACGAAGGGTCAAGTAATTGAGTTGGAACAGTTCCGCCTGCTAAAGCTTTGTACTGTATCTCCATTTGCGCATACTGTGGCAAATTCATCACAGCTACATGTTTTGGAGGAGTTTGAATGTTATACTGGAAACCATAATTCAATTTGGCTTCACCTGTTTTACCACGCTTTGTGGTGATCAGGATAACTCCATTGGTTCCGCGTGAACCATAAATGGCTGTAGCGGAAGGTCCCTGTAATATCTGCATATCTTCAATATCGGTAGGATTTAAACCTGCCAACGCACTTGCAGAATTACCGGTACCGCTTCCCTGAACCTGTACACCATCAATAACATACAGTGGTTCAGTATTACCATTGATCGAGCTTACACCGCGGATAGTTACCGAGATACCGCCGCCAGGCTGTCCTGAGTTCTGAGTAACGAAAACACCGGCAGCCCTTCCCTGGATGGCTTGTTCTACCGTAGTGTTTACTGTCTTCTCAATTTCTTTTGCCCCGATAGATGACTGTGCAGTGGTAAGGTTTGCTCTTCGTGAGCGGCCATATCCTACTACAACTACATCATTCAAAGCATTGGTAGCACCCGAAAGAGAAACACGAAGGTCGTTGCCGCTGCCAATAGTGATTTGACTGGATTGCATACCTACGTAACTTACAGTAAGTATTCTTGCATTAACAGGAACTTTTAGCGTAAAAACACCATTTGTGTTGGTGCTTGTACTAACATTTGAATTTTTAACTGTTACGGTAGCGCCTGAAAGCGGAGCACCTTTATCGTCTAATACAGTTCCGGTAACTGTTCTTCCCTGAGACCAGGAAGTAATGAAAAAGAGAGCGCAAAATAATGAAAGCAGCGCTCTCTGGAGTACATCTTTTAGCATATAACAAGCTTAATTTGTTTCGTCAAAAGTAGCTTCATTTTACTATACGATAACGGTACTTTTTTATCTATTAAAGATATTATTTGTGTTAATTATAATAATTTAAGGAATGTAAACCCCCTTGCAATATGATTTTACATCTGAAAAAGATGTAAAATACCTTTACCGCTATTAATACTTTATTAAAACTTATACATACTTTTATAACTCTAAAACGATTGTAGCTAAACATAACATCATGGCATCTAAACTATTAAGAGAAATAACGCCCCTTACTAACAATGACTGTTTTACCATTTTTTCCCGCATCAAAAACAAATTCGATTTCCCGTTGCACTACCACGAAGAATTTGAATTGAATTTTATAAAAAATGCAAAAGGAGCTAAACGGGTTATAGGAGATCACATTGAAGAAATTGGTGAACTTGAACTTGTGCTGGTAGGTTCAAACCTGCAGCACGGATGGTTTACCCACAAATGTAAAAGCGAGGAAATACAGGAGATTACTATCCAGTTTCACCGCGATTTGTTTGATGATAAATTTCTGCACCGCAACCAGATGAGTTTTATAAGAAGTATTCTCGAAAGGTCAATGCGGGGAGCGTGTTTTCCAAAGGAAACAACACAGGCAATTATGCCGCGGCTGATAGACTTACCTCAAAAACATGGATTCGACTCAGTGCTCGAACTGATGTCTATATTGCATGATCTGTCTACTTCGCGAAACTTTCAGACACTGTCTGATGTGTCATTTAATAAGGC
>CAXUMK010000106.1:0-8201 GCA_964251885.1 uncultured Segetibacter sp.
TTACTTTTTTCCTTTATTGGGCAAAGTCACTAATTTATCCCTTGCGAAGTATAAAAGAAAAAGCGAAGGTTCTACTTCGCTTTTTTTATTCATAGGTTAGACGTTTTCTTCAGGCTTTAAGGTATGGGGAATCAATATTTCTGATTAAGATTGGAAACATCTACTGAACCATCTTCGTTTACAAGATATATTCTGAAATACAGGTCATTTATAGTGAAGTAATCATGTAGGTTTTTTATGATAGCCTGGTAGCGACTTACGTTAGGCAGAGCCATTGCAATCTCTGCATTGTCAAAGCTGCTGAAGTTGACAAACGAATTGACCAATGCCTCGGTAAACCAGCTCTTGGCATGTGTTGCTTTGGGTGCAGCCGGATACAGATGATTAGGATGATAATGAGGAAATCCCTTTACTTCTATCACTTCTTTTTTGAAGAATTTAGAAGCAGTAATCATTTTTTCAAATTCGCCTGACTGGTTTTCTTTCTGCACTTTATACCCGTTTTCTTTCAGGTATTTTACTACACTTTTATAAATAAATTCTTCTGAGTACCAATCGGTATTTGTGACAGCAGAAGGATAAACGAGATTATTTTCCATGGAAGTATGAATATTTGAGAAAGCATAGTGCTTCTACACAAGACCATTTTAAAAAATTTTCCGTTGCATAAAACAAACAGGAGTTATCCACTTTTTTAGTTAAATTGTTATTAATTGAAGAGGTGCATCAAATTAATGAACAGTACTTATTTTACGTCAATGCGCTGTACGATCTAAGCTGCAAATATTCCTTTTTCAAAAGGCTGCGAATTCAAAAAAATTATTCATGCTGCCTTCCTTTTAAACTGCTGCTTTTCCATGTACTGTCGAGTATTTCAAATTCCTTCAAATCTTCATTAGTAAAAACTACATTATTCAAACCTTTTAAATCCGGTTGCCCGGCATTTACCCAGGCTGTATACCAAAAACCGGCAACAGAAGCAATCGCCATTCTCATTTTACGCTCTACCATACCATTTAGTTTTTTATTGTAAGCAGTTGTAAATGCTGATGAATATTGCTTTACAAGTTTCCCGTTTCTTTCTTCAAAAGCAAACTTTCTGTCTGCAGGAAATTGCTTTGTTAACGTGGCTTCTATTTGCAATACACTATCTGCTTCAGCAGCGCTTTCCAAAACCCGCGCCCAGACGTACTGAGGAATATTTGAAATGTAACCTGCTTTTCCAATCATGAAGTCAAATTCTTTATCTGCCAGTAATTCGGGAACCCTGCTTTCCCAAAAAGCATGAATGCCTTTTTGATTAGTCAATTGTCCATCGTGATTTGAGCTTGTATGCAAAGGCACATGACTGTCCGCAATGTAATGACCGATCTCAGCAGAAAGCTTTAATATTTTAATGGCATTTCTTTCTTTGAATGCATTGGTAAGCCTTGCCTGCATAATCTGTATCCACCACGGAACAATTCCGTTTGCAAGTACAGTATCCTCTGAAAACTTTTTTACAGCGATGTCATATTTGCGTGGAAGAGCGGCAAAAGGATATTTACCATAAAAGTCTATATCAATATAATGTTTCGGCGCTTCTGAAGCTACGGCATATCGTCGTTTATCAGGATCGACTGCGTGGTTGGTAAGAAACTGGATATTAGGTTTATACAAAACCATCATTTCAGGAGGAAGCAAAAAAACAGCGAGGTAATTAATACGCTGATGAGCATAAAACCCCCAGCAAAAGCTTTGTAAGCTTAGCATGCAGAAAACGCAGAAAAAAATTCCCTTTTTCATTAAAAGGTTTTAATGGCTTAGCTCAGCAATACCACCGCTGAGGACAAACTTCATTGCTTCTGTTGAAGAAACGTTGTGCAGCAATTTCACTTTCTCAGCAGGAACAATATATACGATACCACTTACCGCATAAGAGTGCGGAACATACACGACTACATGATTTTCAAGCCCTAATTTTGCTCCGCTTTCCTGTGTCATAAAGCCCATTCTCCACACGTTATCTGCATCTACATTTACCAGTACCGGTTTATCGAACTTTCTTTTTTCGCCTGCAAAGGCTTCTAAAAAATCTTTTACTGCAGTATAAATGAACTTTATTCCCGGCGTTCTTTCTAAAACATGACCAAAAAAGTCAACCATCTTGCCAACGATGTAAGATGTAGAAACCCATCCTACCAATACAATAATGACAACAATAACCAGGAAACCCACACCTGGTATTTTCTGAATGTTACCGTTCTCATCAGGTTTGTAGAAAACAGGAAAAATGGAATGAATGAAATTGGGAAGAATATTATCAATATAAATAAAAAGAGACACAACCGCCCAGGCTGTAATGGTGATAGGCGCTAAAATAATTAACCCCTGAAAAAAGTAATTCAGCAGCTTTCTCCAGCGCCATTTCAAGGGCTCTTTTACATTGCTAAAATCCATATTCAACAAAGTAATGTAAAAAAATAAGAAAACGGCAGTAAGGTATTCTCTTTTACCATGTTTTAGTATTTGTAGTTTTTTTGGTAACGGGCAGTTGTATTTTATGGCAACTCCGGTTGTGTCACAGCCTTGTACCATATCTTTTTATAGCAGCTTTTGAAGAAAGCACACGAAAAACATACGTTGGTAAAGTAGAAGTAATGATCGCAAAAGAGAGACTGCACCAAACCAGTGAAAGGAAGCGTGTCAAATAATGTGTATGAGCTGATATGAAAAGATGCAGTACAGGGTCTATGCGCTGCTATGAAAAGATGCGGCACAAGTGAGTGACACAACCGGAGCAGAAGAAAGAACAAATGATTGTTCCCCCAAGACTCAACGACTCAATGACTCGATACAACAACAAGAGGGCAAACTTTTTTTTATTGCTCTACTGACTGAGTGCGTTTCATGGTTGCTTTCCTCCGCATCAAGAAGTAGTTCAGGCAGCCCACATAGTAGTACTAAAGCTAAATCATGACTATTTTAGCTCCCTTTAGGGCGGGGGGTTTTAAATTTTCATACATTGCTGCAGATTTTGAAGAGGTTTTGTTCATAAAAGATATGCGGTTAAAAAGCGTCTCAATGATGATGCTATGAAAACAAAAAGCCGTAACAAAAATTTCTTCATGATGTAGACTTTACTGTATTAAAACTAACATGCTTGAATCCTCAATTCGAAAACTTTCAAAAGCAGATCACTAACCCCGTAAAGTTCAGAATGTTTCTGCTGTCGAAACTGCCGATGGCTTTTTTTGCGGGTTTAAAAGTGCAGCATCTTTCGCACGATACTGCAGCTATAAGTGTATGGCAAAAATGGTTTAATAAAAATCCTTTTCACTCTATTTATTTTGCGGTTCTCTCAATGGCGGCGGAAGTGAGCACAGGCATTTTGGGCTTAGGCGCATTGTATAACCGAAAGCCTGGTGTAAGCATACTCGTTATAAAAAATGAAGGCTTCTTTTATAAAAAAGCAACCGGTAAAATTATCTTCACCTGCACAGATGGAGCAAACATAAACGCAGCAGTTGATGCAGCCATACAAACGGGGGAAGGTACAACCGTAACCTGTAAATCGAAAGGTATGAATGAAAGCGGTGACCTTGTTGCCGAGTTTAACTTTACCTGGAGTTTTAAAGCAAGAAAATAACTTTCTAATCCTCATGGGGAATATACTATACACTCTTTTGCCCCTATAAATTCAACTATTCGGGTATGAAATATGCAAATACATGCCGGAAAAAACGAGATTTTTAAAAGCATATTACGCATATTAAATCGACGCTTTCTGTATAAAATCCCTTATTACCATTTCTATTTTTAATAATGAAAATATCATTTCACGGTGCGGCACGCACGGTTACCGGAACCAAGCATTTGATTACTCTTGACAACGGCAAAAAATATTTACTCGATTGCGGAATGTTTCAGGGCCTCGGTGCGGAAACTGATAAGCTGAATAGTGAGTTGGGTTTTGATGCAAAAGAAATTACCTGTCTTTTTTTATCGCATGCGCATATAGACCATTCGGGATTGATTCCAAAGCTTGTGAAGGAAGGCTTTGAAGGAAAAATTTACTGCACGCCCGCAACGAAAGACCTGGCCGAAATTTTAATGCACGACAGCGCCGAAATACAAACGTATGAACTTGAATACATAAGCAAGAGAAGAGCAGGCACAGATGAAAAACCACACGAACTGTTGTACAATAATGACGACGTAAACCACGCAATGGCATTGTTTGAAACGGTGCCTTTCAATCAATGGATAAAGGCTGATGACAATGCCGAGGTGATGTTTACAAATGCAGGACACCTGATAGGAAGCGCAGCTATCAATATGAGAATAACTGAAAATGACAAGACGACTTCTATTGCGTTTAGCGGTGATGTAGGGAAATATAGAAGCGCTTTACTGCAGCCACCCGCAGAATTCCCCCAGGCTGATTATATTATTTTAGAAAGTACTTACGGCGATAAAATGCATGACATTGCCTTTAACACTATTGACACTTTATGTAAATGGATTGAAAGAACCTGCATAGAAAAAGGTGGAAAGCTAATTATTCCCGCCTTTAGCGTGGGGCGTACACAGGAGATCTTATATTCTTTAAACCAGCTTGAATTAGAACACCGTCTGCCCGACCTGAATTATTTTGTCGACAGCCCGCTAAGCGCCAAAGCTACTGCTGTTATAAAAAGTTATACCGACGAATACAACGAACGTCTTCAGAACATTTTAAAGATTGATGACGACCCGTTTCTGTTCAAGGGATTGAAACACGTAGAGACAGTTGAAGAAAGCAGGCAGCTTGCAGAGTATAAAGGAGCTTGTGTGATTGTATCTGCCAGCGGCACTGCAGATGCCGGAAGAGTAAGGCACCATATATTCAATTGCGTTGATGAAGAACAGAATGCTATTCTGATGTCAGGCTATTGCACTGCATCTTCTTTAGGCGGACAACTATTGAACGGAGCAAAGAAGGTTGAAATATTTGGTGATGCCTGTAATGTATTGGCAGAAGTAGGTCAAATGAAAAGCCTGAGTGCCCATGGCGATCAGGATGATCTTTGCCGGTTTATAAGTTGCCAGGATGCAGCACAGGTTAAAAAAGTTTTTTTGGTGCATGGCGAGTACCTGGTGCAGCAGCAACTGTGCGCAAGGCTGAGTAGAAAAGGTTTTGATAAAGTAGAAATGCCATCTATGCACCAGGAGTTTGAAGCCTCCTAAATCCCCCAAAGGGGGACTTGAAAAATGAGCAGAAGACCAAAATGAAGATTAGCTCGCTTTAGGCGGGAAGTTTGCAATGAATTGCCGTGCCGTTACTGTTGATTAGTTAATTCAAAACATTTAGAATACATTTAGTTTCTGAACGCTGCAGAAGCCGGGTTAGCATTTCTTCTTTCACTTTTCACTCGGCTTTTTTTGAATTTATACTACCACTCCGCAGGGTAAGTTTACTATCTCTTTGCAGTTTACTGAATCGTCATAATAGAGTACTTGTGCGTCTCTTTTGCCTTTTCAGGTTACCTACCTTTAGTTTGTTTAAGAAATTTCGCCAAATGTGTTTTTAACATTCAATATTCTACATAAAGACCCACTGTGCAAGTACAAAAGGCTGCCATTTAATTGGCGGCTTTTTTTAACAGCCATCTCATTTCTCCCTACTCCCTACTCCCTACTGACTACTGACTACTGACTACTCACTACTCACTACTCCCTACTCCCTACTCCCCACTCCTTCCTCTCACGGCTTATACTTCGCCTGTTCAAAAATAGTTTTAGGATTTGTTTCAATCAACTGCTGCAGTGTTACTTTTTCATTTTTACCCATCCACTTTTTTACAATCTGCCAACCCACAAACTGTCCTATAAAACCTGGTGATTCTTCACCAAAAGCCTGTGTTTTAGGAGCGTCGTTCATATAATCTTTTACGTTAGAAGGATCTGAAACAAACAGCAAATCATTCTGCACAAAATAAGACCAGATGGCTTCTTCATTTTTATAACATCCTTCCAGTTGACTTTTTGTATAACCTGTTTTTAAGGTATCTTCTGTTTCGGGCATCAACTGATCAAGAATGTATAATCTCTTTCCCGCCTGCACCATTTGCTCTATCAAAGGTTTACCGGCGCTATTATCAGGAAACATATCATCTACAATCGTTTTAATACAGTTAACAGGTATATATTCAGTTTGAAAACGTTTTGAAATATAAGCAGGATACATTTCCTGCCCTTCTGCACTTTGGTACAACGAATAATTTTTGCCCATGTAAAGCTGAAGCCCAACAGCTAAAGCATCGGAAGTAAGAATATTGCCATAGCTGTTAATAGGCCCGATAAAAGTGATGAGTTTATCAGGCAATTTGTATGAAGGAAAATAATACTTTACAAATTGCAATCCTCTTGCTACCTGCTTCTCTATATCAGCAGGATTGGTAAAGACTTTATCTGAAGTGTCTTTTAAAGATGTATAGGTACGCAGGAAAGATTTGATCTGCTGTTCAACCGATTTTGCACTGTCGGGCTGAGGCGGCAGAGCAAGTATATTAAAAATAAAATCACGCAGAAAGCCCGGATATTTTTCATGTAATTTTTGAAGAGACTCATCAAGATGATTTGTATCGGCCGCAAAAAAATCCTGTTCAAACCGCTGCATCTTTAAATCAACTTTTACAGCAGAAACATCAGGAATTTTTTTGCCCGTGCAACTGCTTATCAATACGATCACAAAACCAGCGTACAAGCTAAACCTCTTCATAGAAATATCTTTGTTGGCAAATTACATTAAGGCACGAACTTTACGCTGTCGTAAGACATAATTAGCAAAATTTGAACTATGAAAATTGTACTCGCACAACAGAATTACCACATAGGCAATTTTGAAAAAAATACACAAAAGATCATTGCAGCAATTGAGCAGGCTAAAAGCCAGCAGGCTGACTTGGTTGTTTTTAGTGAACTAAGTGTTTGTGGTTATCCTGCAAGGGACTTTCTTGAGTTTAATGATTTTGTAGATAAATGTTACCAGGCCATTGACGAGATAAAACAACATGCTGATACTATCGGAGTGCTTGTGGGCTCACCTGCAAGAAATCCGGCAGCAGAAGGGAAAGACCTTTTTAATGCCGCTTTTCTTTTATACGAAAAGGAGATTAAGGGTGAGGTGCACAAAACGCTGTTGCCAACTTATGACATCTTCGACGAATACCGGTATTTTGAACCTGCATTTGACTGGCAGATTCTTACATTTAAAGGTAAAAGGCTGGCCGTAACCATCTGCGAAGACATCTGGAACATAAATGACAACCCGTTGTATCGTGTTTGCCCGATGGATAAGCTTATGCAGCAGCAACCCGATTTGATGATCAACCTTAGCGCATCTCCTTTTGATTATATTCATGAAGAAGAAAGAAAGTCAGTCATCAAGTCGAATGTAATTAAGTACAGGCTTCCGATGTTTTATTGTAACGCGGTAGGCAGCCAGACTGAAGTAGTTTTTGACGGAGCTTCTCTTATATTTGACAAAGAAGGAAATCTTTGCAAGGCATTGCCCTCTTTTGAAGAAGCCATTGAAGGAGCAACCCTTAACGATGATGGAACGATCGCAGAAAGTAATGCAGATTATATTAAGCCCCTTTCCCGCATCAAACCCAATCCTGCTTTATACGATCCAAAACTGAACATCCCAGGCATTTACACCGCTTTAATACATGGCATAGAAGATTACTTTACCAAGATGGGCTTTACCAAAGCCATCCTTGGTTCTTCGGGCGGCATCGATAGCGCTGTAACTCTTGCGCTTGCCTGTGCGGCGCTGGGAAAAGAAAATGTTCGGGCTGTTTTAATGCCTTCACCTTACAGCACCGGGCATTCTGTAAACGATGCGGTTAAGCTAAGCGAAAACCTGGCTAACCCCTACGACATTATTAAGATCACCGAGGTTTATGAAGCTTTTCTTTCTACATTAAAACCCATTTTCAAAGACCTGCCCTTCAGCATTGCTGAAGAGAATATTCAAAGCCGCAGCCGCGGCAACCTGCTGATGAGTATCGCGAATAAGTTTGGCTATATTTTGCTCAACACTTCAAACAAAAGTGAATTAGCCACGGGTTATGGAACACTGTATGGAGACATGGCAGGCGGCATTGGTGTTATAGGCGACTGCTATAAACTGCAGGTGTATGCGTTGGCAGAATACATTAACCGGGAGAAAGAAA
>CAXUMK010000106.1:8211-17468 GCA_964251885.1 uncultured Segetibacter sp.
TAATACCTGAAAATATTATTCACAAAGCGCCGAGCGCCGAACTGAGGCCAGACCAAAAAGATACGGACAGCTTGCCGGAGTATCAGATTCTTGACCAGGTTTTATACCAGTATATTGAAAGAAGAAAAGGACCTGCAGAAATAAAGGCAATGGGTTTTGATGCAGCAGTTACGGACCGGATTTTAAAACTTGTCAACAGCAACGAATATAAACGCAACCAGTTTTGCCCGATAATAAGAGTTAGCCCTAAAGCGTTTGGTATCGGAAGAAGGGTGCCGATCGTAGGCAAATATCTTTCTTAACCGGATTTATTTTTTGTTGCGGGCAGTAGCTTTTCATAGCATCATCGTTGCGACGCTCCTTTTATCTTCTGTAATAAGATGCAGCTTTTTACATCTGGTATTACCATTCTTACAAATCTTCCTGGTGAATGTACATCAGGGGTACATGGCTGTGGAAAGCAAGTTTTTTTGTACGCCTCTCTTTAAACAACCCTTCAAATAACTTGTGTTTTCTTGGAATGGTTATAATCATATCAATACTGTTAGCATCCACAAAGTGATTGATGCCTTCGATGAAATCATCATTATTTTCAAAGTGAAACTGCGGGTCATATTCTTTTAAAAGCGAGTGCAACAATTCCTGCTGAAAGGTTTTATCTTCTGTAATTTCTTTATTGCTTTCGTACACATTTACAACATGCAATACCGCCTTTGTTGCATCTAATATGCTTTTTATTAGTTGAACGGGAGTTGTGGCGACTACATTTTTATAATCACAAGCCAGCATCACATTTTTGATTGAAGTATATTTTGCTTCTGCAGGTACAATGATAACGGGAATTTTCGTTTGTTTCATTACGCTTATAGCGGTGCTTCCGATTAAAACCTCTTCAATTTTGCTTGTACCGGTTATGCCCATTACGATCATATCGGCACCGGCATTTTTGCAAATGTCATTTATATCACTTGACAACATTCCAAATTCGGTTTTGTGTTCCAGTTCAAGACCTTCAGGCGCCTCTTTTTGCAGAGATTGCTGAAATAAAGCAATTCCATCGTTACTGATGCTTTTCAGGGTTTCTATATCCATCATCGGCATGGCAGGCACCGTGTTTTCGGTAAGTACAGGAGGCGACTGGTAGGCATTATAAAAAACGATTTTTTTTGCGCCTGTATCTGTAGCAAGATGAATAGCATATCTGGCTGCATTTCTTGCAGTTTCGGAAAAGTCAGTTGGAACAAGAATTGTTTTCATTTGTTTAAGATATTAAATAACGGTAAGCATAAAATTAACGTGACTTGGAATAGCAAACATCTTTTTTATTAAAACCTTTTTTTTCTCTCTGAAATACAAGAACTAAAAATTCAAAGTCAGACCAAATTCATAAAGAATTTTTTTACAGGTAAATCCAACGTTGCGATACCGGTTAACTCTTTTTGTTATTACCTGTATGTAATTTTAATAAATAGAGTATTAGGAAATTATTTAGAATATTAAAACCGGGTTTTGAAGTTATTTGCCACGTTTTCGAAAAACATTTCTAATTTTACACATCGGCGGCAGGTTACTTGTAGCTTCCCAACGACAAAGATTTAGCAGAACCTCAAGGGGTTCTGTTTTTTTTATAGCATGTTATATATCTTTTTACTTAGTATTAATTCTTTAGAAAGCCTGTAAAATCTGCTTTTATAGAACAGAAGAATTTCTTTGATTAAACTGTTTCTTTCCACTCCACCTCGCAGTCCGTCAATTAAAACATTTCTTTCTACATCAGATGTAATGTCTATTACTACTCTCGACGCCTGTTGCGATCCACCTTTTATCCTGTTTGCAATGGTATCAGGATTTTTACTCGATATGCTTTTGAGGTCAGCTTTAAAAATAATGGTATCTCTCATAAGAAAAACATCAAACTTCTTCTCGTTTCTGTGAAACATAGCTTTAGGAGCGAAGACAATATCGTAATCCACCTTCGCGAGAAGTGTTGCGGTTATCAGTTCGTGTCTGTGTTCAATTAGTTCTGCCTCTGAAAGCACACGCCTGCCGGTTTTTTTATCTTTGAAATGCTCAAACCAATCTTTTGCACCTAATAGTCTTTCAATCTGCGCTTTTTTAATCTTTCTATCTGCAGCATCAAAGCAAGCTTTAATAATGGAAGTAAACAAAAGAATATCAATCAGCAAAAGTGAAGAAGGTTGTGGCTCAAACCCTAATTCAATGTTTCTTTCCTCTTCTGGCTTATAAACGCTCTCATCAATATCCTTCTCCATTATCTAATTAATGTGGTGAAATAAAGGTATCAATAATTGTATTTGGAAAGTATAGGGGGCATACCAAATTCCCCCTGCTTCTACGGCGCAACAAAAGCAGTATACACTAAATGGTTGATTTTAATGCTTTTAGAAGTGGTGTATATATAATTGTCGCAAAAGAAATTATGCAAAAGAAAAAGCCGCCATTAAAAGATATTGTACAAGTGAGTGACACAACAGAAGTTCCACAAAGAATTTCTGTTGATTTCCAAAAAAACGAGATGAAAAGGCGATGTGTATGTTTTATGTAAACAGGAACAAATTCATCTGGTATTGTAACTGCTACCGCGGTGGTAATTATACCATAATTTATATACTATGGAATCAGGAACAACTCTCCGGCAAGGAGGCAGGATGCATAAGACCCTGAAATGGTTTTATGCGGCATGCAGTATAGTCAACTAATCAATACATTTATTTAAATAATTTTAGGCAAGCAGCATCCTATTGAATTAATTGTCTTATTTTACAGGGTAATTCTACTTAAATTACTTCATGACAGAAGAATATATAATCGCAGGTTGTCTTCACAATGAACCCTCAGCCCAAAGGGAACTGTATAACAGGTTCAGCCCCAAAATGCTGTCTGTTTGCTATCGCTTTGCACAGAGCCGTGAAGACGCGGAAGACATGTTACAGGAGGGATTTATTAAAGTGTTTACCCAAATACATACTTTTCAAAACAAGGGTGCTTTTGAAGGTTGGATCAGAAGAATAATTGTTCACACCTGTATTAATTTTCTTAAAAAACATAAGAAATTTAGTGGCAGTGTAGACATTGAACAGGCGGGATTTGTATACATAAAAGAAGAGACAATACCTTCGATTATGCAGGCTAAACAGGTTACAGAATGTATTCGCCTTTTGCCGTTAGGCTACAAGACTGTGCTAAACCTGTACGCGATAGAAGGTTACAGCCACCGCGAAATCGCTGTGATGCTTGATATTGAAGAAAGCACAAGCAGAAGCCAGTACACAAGAGCCAAAACAATGTTAGAAAGCATTCTTGTTAAGAAAAACATTCTTGAAAAACCAAAAACAAATTTTGCTCTGCTTGCCGGAGTTAAAAAGTGACAAAAAGTATTTGAGTAGAAAATGGAAGACAATTTTAACCAAAACGAATTCGAAGAGTTTCTTCAGAACCAGGTAAGAAACCACCGAATGTATCCTAACGATGCAGTTTGGAGAGAAATTGATAAAAAACTGCACGGAGAAAAAAGATGGCCTGCGCTAACCATTGCTGCTTTACTACTATTAACCGTAACTGTTCTTGTTTGCATATACTTTACTCCCAAGCCTAACATTTTTGCTGAAAAGGCTGCTAAAGAAAACGCTCCTCAAAGCGAACTTTCGCAAAAGAGCAATAATTCAAATCTTTCTTATCCTGCACCTTTTGATAAACAAAAAACAGGATTTTCGAATACTATTTTAAAAGATAAGGATCAGAATATTACTTCTGCAGACGCACCTGCTATTTCATCTAACGCTTCTTCCGGCAAGTCAAATGTAATAGTTGATATGCCAGAGAAGAAATCGGTTACTTTTCAAACTTTCCCTTCAACCCGAAATAACTCTAATACAGGCATTTCTGAAAACAAAGGAATTGCTACAGAAAAATCACAAGACCAAAATATCGCTGCTGATCTAAGTGGAGAAATACCTGCTGATTTGACTGTTTCTTCCCTAATCATTCACAAAGATGCCGGTGAAAAGAAACCAAAAGGTTCGCCTGCTGATAAGGATTATAATGATAAAAACATGGTGGATAATTTTCTCAAGGAACACAACAGCGATATTTCTTTATACACTGCATCTAAAAAAGTAAGTACCCGCCACAAATTTTCATATCTTATTTATGCTGCTCCATCTGTCAGTTACCGTAAGCTTGTAGAAGACCATTCGGTATTAAAACCAGACAATACAGGCGGCCCGGTAGGTATAAATTATGTGACTGATGTAAACAAAGTAGTGCGTCACAAACCCGGGACAGGCCTGGAAGTTGGCTTTAACCTGTTGTATAGTTTATCTGATAAAGTTCGATTAAAAACAGGTTTCCAGTTTAATATGAGGCAGTATAGTATTGAGGCTTACAGATCTAATACTGAACTTGCCAGCATTGCCCTGGCAGGAAGAAATGGAGTGGATACTATAAATACATTGGCCATATACAGAAATAACAATGGCTTTTACTCTACAGAACTTGTAAACCGGTATTTTCAACTTTCCATGCCTTTAGGAATTGAATGGGAAATCATAGGAAGCAAAAAAATTAAATTGAATGTTGCGGGAAGCATTCAGCCGACTTATCTTTTAAACCGCAATGCTTATTTACTTTCAACTAACTTCAAAAATTATACTGAAAGTCCGCAGATTGTAAGGCAATGGAACCTCAATAGTAATATAGAAGCCTTTATCAGTTTTAAAGTAGGCGATTTTAAATGGCAGTTAGGACCTCAACTACGTTATCAGCCATATTCTACCTATATTAAGCAATACCCTATCAAAGAACATTTGATGGATTATGGAATTAAAATAGGTGTTTCTAAAGCGTTCTGATACTTCAGCTACTTTTATTTTCTTTAACACCCACTTGTTTTCGCCCTCATTTTTGTTATGCTATTTTTGTAAGATGAAGAAAACTGTTTCAGTCTTTATTCTTATCTCATTATCCTGTTTATTCTGTTTATCATGTCATAGAAATGGAAGTAATCCGGGTAATGCAAATGATGTAACAACTACAAAAGATACCACTCATTTTTTCCAGGTAAACCAGTATCTGCAGGGGCAGATCAAACAGGTAAGCAGCACTCCCTTTTTTATTTATAAACTTGACATCATTAATGGTAAAAAGGATTCTTCAGCAATCACTACAGCCATATTCAATCAAATTTCTCAACAGTTTTTGAAGCCTGATATTAATGATGAAAAGCTGAAACCTAATTATAAAGAAAGCATTTTCGAAGATCAGACTACAAAAAGCTTTACGATCAGCTATTCTACAACTAATAAAGAACTTGAAGTTCAGAATATAGAAATTTTACTGGATGAAGACGGACAAACAGTGAAACGGTTATTTATCCGTAAGTTTTTTAATTATACCGATAGCTCAGCTATTGAGCAGTTAAGCTGGAAACCGGGAGAACGCTTCCAGGTAAACAGGTCAGTTCAAAAACCGGATAACAGTGAAGCATCGTATCAAACCACTGTAGTATGGAATCAAAATGGGTAAGAAGCACCAAACATGACAGCGATTGAATTTCAACAGATAGCACATACCATTCCTCACCTGCCGGGCATTTATAAATATTTTGATACCGGCAACGAATTGTTGTATGTAGGAAAGGCTAAAGACCTTAGAAAACGTACCGGCAGCTATTTCTCTAAAACTTTCACTAATTACAAAACACACGAGCTGGTTCAAAGAATCAGCAGGGTTGAATTTACCATAACAAATAGCGAAGCCGATGCTTTTCTGCTCGAAAATTCACTCATCAAGCAGTTTCAGCCCAAATTCAATATTGACCTTAAAGACGATAAATCTTTTCCTTACATCGTTATCAAAAAGGAACCTTTCCCCAGAATATTTTTAACCCGCAACAAAATAAATGACGGCTCTGAATATTTGGGACCTTTTACTTCTGTTGCCAAGGTGAGAGAGTTGCTCATTTTCATAAAACAAAACGTTGCCTTACGTACCTGTAAACTCAACCTGACACAGGCGAACATTCAAAAAGGTAAATTTAAAGTTTGCCTTGAATATCATTTAGGCAATTGCAAAGGTCCGTGTGAAGCGCTTCAGTCTGAGCAGGACTATGCAGATGCGCTGCACCAGATCCGCAATATTCTGAAGGGGAATCTGCAGCCTGTCATTCATCATTTCAAGGCAGAGATGAGCCAGCACGCAATAAACCTCCATTTTGAAAAGGCAGAGTGGGTACGAAAAAAGATTGATTATCTCGAAAATTACCAGGCGCGTTCTGTAATTGTAAGCAAACATCTTTCAAACCTGGATGTTTTTTCTATTTTAAAAGACGGCGATACAGCTTATGTAAACTACCTGATGGTTTACAACGGATCAATTGTGCAAACGCATACCGTGAGGGTAGAAACCAAACTCGAAGAAAGTGAAGAAGAAGTTTTGCCCTTAGCGATATTACAATTAAGAGAAACATTTAACAGCCTGGCAAATGAAATTATTGTTCCGTTTGAACTGGATTTTGCCTTAAAGGAAATAACCGTAACAGTTCCGAAAGGAGGGGACAAAAAGAAGCTTTTAGATATGTCGGTTAAGAACGTAAATTATTTTACCGAAGAACTGAGAAAGAAAAAAACGCTGCAGTTAGAAGGCAAGAGCGACATGCAAAAGAAAGCAGTTTTGTATCAGTTGCAGGAAGACTTACAATTATCAGAAGTGCCCAATCATATTGAGTGTTTTGATAACTCCAACTTTCAGGGTAGCTACCCGGTAAGTGCGATGGTATGTTTTAAAGAAGGAATACCAAGCAAAAAAGACTACAGGCACTTTAACGTAAAAACAGTAGAAGGTATAAATGACTTTGCAACAATGAAAGAAGTTGTCTTTAGGCGGTATACAAGAATGCTCAAAGAGAGCCAGCCTCTTCCTCAACTGATCATCATTGACGGCGGTAAAGGACAGCTAAGCTCGGCAATGGAAAGCATAGAAGAACTAAACCTGGCAGGTTCGGTTACTATGGTTGGTTTAGCCAAAAATGAAGAGGAGATATTTTTTCCGGGAGATAAAGAATCAATCAAGTTACCCTGGGATAGCGAAAGCCTGAAACTGATAAGGCGCATAAGGGATGAAGTGCATCGCTTTGGAATAAACTTTCACCGGCAAAAAAGAAGCAAAGGAACTTTTAAAAATGAACTGGAAGATATAAAAGGTATTGGTAAATCAACCGCAGACATGCTGTTGAAAGAATTTAAGTCAGTAAAAAACATCCGGGTAAAATCTGTGGAGGAATTGACTAAAGTTGTAGGTGTGTCTAAAGCGGTGATAGTTGCAGCATATTTTGCGTCGAAACAACACGCTATATAAAAAAGAAGGGGCCAGGATGAACATCCAGCCCCGTTTTTAAAATCCAATATCCTATGAAAAACCGTGGTAAAGATATAGAAACTCGCTAACAGTGCAACCAAATAACCTCTTTTTTAATCCTTTTCACCGGTAAATCTAATTTTTTATAGATTTTTTATAAGTATTAAGGGCTTTATTAATACCATTACCACATCTTCTGTTTCGTTATATACTGCACAAAGGATAAAAAGGTGAGTAGAATTTTTTTTGAACCGAGCCGAATTACTACTATGAGACAATTGTTGCGTCGCACTCTTCTGCTTTTTATTCTTTATTGGGCAAGCCAAAGAGCGACTTATATCCCTTGAGAACTATAATATAATCTGCTGAAAGACCTCACTTTAACATTTACTATTCGACAGAGCCTGCATTATTCTTCACTACTCACCTTACCCTTTACTTCCCGCCTTATAAGTTTCCCCAAAACGGGGACAAGTAGTGCATTGCCGAATATAGAACAAAGCGTATAAATGTGCGACGCAACAATGCTAAATAGTAGTAACACTGCCCGGCTCATAAAAAATCAATGCACATTTTTATACGGCTTTAAGTATAATGCGTTTCTCTTATTTTTGCCGCCTAAACAATACGTATGAAAAATACTCCTTTTACAGAAAAGCATAAGGCGTTAGGAGCAAAGATGGCGGAATTTGCCGGACACTATATGCCCATCAGTTACTCTGGTATAAACGACGAACATGCAACTGTAAGAAACAATGCAGGAGTATTTGACGTAAGCCACATGGGTGAGTTTATTTTGAAAGGTGAACACGCATTAGACCTGATACAACGGGTAACCACTAACGATGCATCTAAACTGACAACAGGCAAAGCGCAATACAGTTGCCTGACCAATGAAAACGGAGGCATTGTAGATGACCTGATCATTTACTGCATAGAAGAAAATAAAGTGTACATGATTGTGGTAAACGCATCAAACATAGAAAAAGACTGGAACTGGATAACTAAGTTCAATACCAACAATGTGGAAATGCATAACATAAGCGAAAAAACGTGTTTATTGGCTATCCAGGGACCAAATGCAGCTAAAATGCTGCAGCCACTTACAAACACAGATATTATGAACCTAAAGTATTACACTTTTGTAAGAGGCACTTTTGCCGGCATTGATAATGTGCTGATAAGCGCAACCGGCTATACCGGCAGCGGAGGTGTGGAGATATATTTTGAAGACAAAGATGATGACGCAGACAAAATCTGGAACGCCATTTTTGAAACAGGAAAGCCGCAGGGGCTAAAGCCAATTGGTTTAGGTGCAAGAGATACATTGCGGTTAGAAATGGGTTATTGCCTGTATGGAAATGATATTGACGATACGACCACTCCATTAGAAGGTGGTTTAGGCTGGATAACAAAATTTACAAAAGACTTTACAGCCAGGGAAATACTCGAAAAACAAAAAGCGGATGGTATTGCAAGAAAATTAGTCGGTTTTGAAATGGTTGACAAAGGAATTCCCCGCCATGGTTACGATATAGTGGATGCAGAGGGAAATAAAACAGGCGAAGTTACCAGCGGAACACAGGCGCCATCGCTTGGCAAGGCTATCGGTTTAGGGTATGTGGAAAAGCAATATTCTTCAATTGATTCTACAATTTACATAAAGGTTCGCGAAAAACAACTGGAAGCGAAAGTGGTGAAATGTCCGTTTTCATAAAGACTGCTACGCATGTTTTTCTAAATTGTAATCACTTCAATATGTTTACTCGCGTATTACTCTTGCTCCTTTTGGTAACTATCAACTTTGCCGCTTTTGCCACCGACAGTACGCTGACATGGAAACAGTGGAAGACGAGGAGCCGAAGGAGGAACCGGCACCTAAA
>CAXUMK010000107.1:0-12308 GCA_964251885.1 uncultured Segetibacter sp.
TTGCTGCATAAGTGCTGCCTATGGCAACCCCACCTTTTACGTCTAATTTATTGGTTGGGGTAGTTGTACCAATGCCTACCTGTCCTTCGATAACTACACCATCTACAGGAGATACAGCTGTGCCTCCATAACTTCCGCCAATGGCTACCCCGCCTTTTACATCCAGTTTATTCTGGGGAGCAGCAGTGCCTACGCCTATTTTTCCTTCTACAATTACACCATCTGCCGGCGCAACACTTGTGCCTCCGAAATTGATGCCTATAGCTACGCCTCCTTTTACATCCAGTTTATTCTGAGGAGCAGCAGTACCTATACCTACTTTTCCTTCGATAATTGCACCATCTGCAGGGGATATATTTGTGCCGCCGAAATTGGTGCCTATAGCTACGCCTCCTTTTACATCTAGTTTATTAGCAGGTGCAGCAGTACCTATGCCTACTTTTCCTTCGATAATTGCACCGTCTGCAGGAGATATATTTGTGCCGCCGAAATTAGTGCCTATGGCAACGCCTCCTTTTACATCCAGTTTATTAGCAGGTGCAGAAGTGCCGACACCTACGTTACCGTTATTATAATAAATATTGCTTCCATAAGTTGACCATTGCGTAGGCGCTGTATTTGTAATGACAGTTCCTGTTATATTAATGCCGGTGCCAGCAGTATAGGAAGCATTGTTACCGGTAGCGGCAATAGTAAAGTTAGGATAAGTGCCTGTTACATTAATTCCATTTCCCTGTGTAAGCACTACTGTTTTATCAGGCGCTGTGTTTGTAATGGTGGTTCCGGTTATGCCTATTCCCGTGCCGGCAGTATAGGTTTTACCGGCAGTTAAAGAAATCCAGGCTGTTCCGTTATATCCCTGAAAATCACTACCCGTCCAGCGAACCATACCTTCCTGCGCAGTGCCAGTATAGTTACCAAGTTTGGCTGTACCAAGATAACCTATACCGGCTACGTAAAGATTTTTCCAGTTTTGAGCAGTTGAACCAAGTTCAATGCTATTATTTGTTTGAGGCAATAATGATGTATTTACTGCAGTTGATGAACCAAGGTTGGAAAGAGACATATTTGCCCCCACTGTGGAAGTACCTTGCCAAATGGTGCCGTTATAATAATAAAACCCCGGTGTATTATCAGTTTGATAAATAAGCAGGCCTGTTGCCGGTGAAGAAATAGCATTGCGCTGCGACATAGTCATCCTTGGCAATAAAACCCCCTTATTAGTGCTTTTAATTTCCAGCAGCGCCGAGGCAAGCGGGTTTTGGCTTCCTATTCCTGCACTACCCGAAGAAGGGAAAGTGTTTTGTGCAGATGTTGAAAGACTTAATAAAATGAAGGCAGCAAGTAGTGTAGTAATGGATTTCATTTTTTTATTTTTAATTTTTGAAGTGTTGTGTTTTTTAAACAAGCATGCAAGGGAATCACACATCTCCCTCAGACAGTAAAAAGAGACGAAAAAATTGTAATAGCATGTATCTTATTCATTGTAAAAAGAAATTAATTTTCAGTAATTGAATAAAGAATTCATTTAACGAGAGTAAGGTTTGTTTTGCAGTAATGCTGAATACAAAAAGTGTAGTAATTGATTCATAAGCAGGATTAAGAAGATGTTATGCTTCCTGTTAATTAATTATGACTATTAAATTTATTTTTAACAGCTCCTCACAAAATCAGATTAGAAGAAATAGATGTTATTTCGTGAATAAGGGATTGATTGGCTAACTTGTATAATTGCTGTCTTAAACAGCCGATATTTCATACGGATATATCTATCCGTATTATTTTCCTGTTATTTTGTAAAAATAAATGCAAAGAGAACATAGCACAAT
Organism: uncultured Segetibacter sp.; assembly: GCA_964251885.1. Lineage (GTDB taxonomy): Bacteria > Bacteroidota > Bacteroidia > Chitinophagales > Chitinophagaceae > Segetibacter. The sequence goes on from CAXUMK010000107.1 coordinate 1,830, forward strand.
AGCTAAAACAAGCTATTTTTTTATTGGGTGTTACGATTTCCACTGCTTTGCAGGAAGTTGCACGCCTTTTCTCTGCCAAACTTTGAGTAGTAATTTATCCAGTTTTTAAAAGAGCAAAATTACCGAGTGCATGCAAAAGGCGACGACCCGCAATGACGGAAGCCTTAGACTACTTTTAGTTATGAAGCAATAAGCGATAATTGGAAATGCACCTATTGAAATACCTCTAAAACTGGTATGGATTTTTAATCCTTTTGAACTATGCATTATAAGCGCCTTCGTACATATTCTCCCTCCTTTATAAAAAATTGCCTCCTTTACATTTTTGCATGTATGCCATTTTTGGTAAATGCACAAAACACCGACACCATAAAAGAAAAAAATGTGCAGGAAGTGATTGTGAGAGCGTATGAACAAAACAGGCAGCTAAAAGATATACCTGCTGCGGTAAATTATGTTAGCCCAACCACTTTAGAACAGTTTAATCCGTCATCCATTGTGCAGGCGATAAACTCTACCCCGGGCATTCGGATGGAAGAACGTTCTCCCGGCAGCTACCGCATCAATATCAGGGGCAGTTCGTTGCGCTCACCTTTTGGTGTAAGAAATGTAAAGGTTTACTTCAATGATATTCCCATTACCGACCCTGGCGGAAACACTTACCTGAATCAATTAGGCTATTATAACATCCATTCTATTGAGATCATTAAAGGGCCGGGCAGCAGTTTGTATGGCGCAGGAACAGGCGGCGTTATGCTGATCGAAAGTATGGGAGAAAATGAACAACCCGGCGTAGAAGCAGAATACACCGGCGGCAGCTATAACATGCAAAATATGTATGCAGCCGTTACCACCGCTTCAACGAATACGACAAGCCGCATTGGTTTTCAAAACCAATCGAGCGATGGCTACCGTGATCATTCTGCTATGAAAAGAGATGTCTTTAGCTGGATCAGCCAATATAAACTGGGTGAAAACAAACAATTGAAAACAACCTTTTTATACGGCAACCTCTTTTATCAAACACCGGGCGCACTAACGAAAGCAGAGTACGACGTCAATCCCAAAGCAGCCCGGCCTGCAGGCGGGGGATTTCCCGGAGCGGAAGGTGCACAGGCAGCTATCATGCAAAAGCAATTTATTGCCGGCGCTTCTTATACCCAGCAACTGCTAACGAAGCTGCAAAATAAAACTGCATTGTATGGAATGTTTACTGACTTTCGAAATCCTGCCATTCAAAATTATGGACACAATCTCGAGCCTCACTTTGGTGGAAGAACCGTTTTTAAATTCACTGATTCTATAAACCGGTCTGCTGTAAATATTGATTTTGGGGGAGAATATCAGCAAGGACTTCCGACAGTTAGTATTTATAAAAATAAAGGTGGTAACGCTGACTCGCTTCAAACCTTTGACGAAATTAAAAACCAGCAGGGGCTGGTATTCTCACAAGTATCGTTTGACAACAAAGGATGGACAATTACTGCAAGTGCAAGCCTCAATTTTCTGCAGGTTAATTTCGAGCGTTTTGCACCTCAATCCTTGGGCAAAGAGAAACGGAACTTCGGCAGCCAGGTAGCTCCGCGTTTTGCCATTCTTAAAAAATTTAAACAAATAAACATTTACTCAAGTATTGCCAAAGGCTTTTCACCTCCGGCAACTGCAGAGCTTATTCCGACAGGTGGAGTGGCAAATCTGCAGTTGAACGCAGAACAGGGAACCAACTATGACTTTGGTGTAAAAGGGATCATTGCCAGAAGATTGTCGGTAGATGTGAATGCATTTCTTTTTTCGTTAAACAATGCTATCGTTCAGCGGCGCACTGCAGGTGGCGGGGACTATTATATCAACTCCGGCAAAACCAATCAGCATGGTATTGAGACTTCCCTTAACTACCCGTTATTTCAATCTATAGCCTTTATGCAGCGAAGTAATTTTTGGCTAAGTCATACGTGGCACGACTTCCACTACAAAGATTTCAAACAGTTAAATACTGATTTTTCAGGAAACAGGATGCCTGCCGAAGCGCCGCATAGCATATCTACAGGTTTTGACTTTTTAGCTAAAAACGGATTATTAGGAACAGTGAGTTATTTCTTTAGCGATCAAATTCCCTTAAATGATGCCAATTCAGCTTATGCAAATGCGTATCATTTAGTGGGATTAAAATTAGGTTATCAAAAAATGCTGAAGCAAAAATGTCAAATAAGAATAGCTGCCGGAACAGACAATTTACTCAACCAAAAATACAGTTTAGGAAATGATGTGAATGGGTTTGGCGGCCGCTATTACAATGCTGCCGCTGGAAGGAATTATTATGCCTCTCTAACTTTACAATTTATTGCGAAGCAACATATCAATTAAGAAAATTAACTTTTATACTGCATGAGGGATAAGTTGCGATTGCTGAATAATGAACAAAGCGTACAAGAGTGCGACGCAACGTAAGCCTCATAGTAGTATGCCGTCCGGCTCAAAAAAATTATCGCCTATTTTATGCAGCAAGTAGTTATAATACATTCAATTGTTTCCATCTATTTCCGGTTTACCTGGTATACGTAACGGTCGTGTTGGTTTCACCCACACCCATGATAACTCTTTCTGCTAATTCAATAAACAATCCATGACACACAATTCCTTCTATCTTATTCAAACTATTCGATAGCGAAACCGGGTCGGTGATCCATCCAAAATCTGTGTCGAGAATATAATTTCCCTGGTCGGTAATAAAAGGGGAATTATTTTTTATCCGCATTTTTCCCTCTCCGTTTATTTTTGATAGTTGCCTTGCAACATAGTTAACGGCAAACGGAATAACCTCAATTGGCAGCGGAAACTTACCTAACTGTTCTACTTTTTTTGTTGAGTCGGCAATAATTATTTCACGTTTTGTCATAGAAGCCACAATTTTTTCTCTCATCAAGGCGCCGCCGCCGCCTTTGATCAAAACAAGGTCGCTATTAAATTCGTCAGCGCCATCTATCGTTATATCAATATGCCCGACGCTGTTAATGTCTGCCAGGGGAATATTGAGCGACTTTGCCAGTTCTCCTGTGTTATTAGATGTAGGAATTGCCTGGATGGTAAGTCCGTTTTTAACCAGCTCGCCAATTTCTTTTACTACATAATAGGCTGTAGAGCCGGTTCCCAATCCTACGATCTGGTTATTGCTGACAAGCTTTACCGCTTCTTTTGCCGCCAGTTCTTTTTCTTTTTCTAAATCTTTCATTTTACAATGTTCTGCTGTTATTAATTAATTATACACCGCAAGGAATAAAAAAAATAAGTAGAATTTTTTGAGCCGAGCTTAATAACTACTATAAGTCATCGTTGCGTCGCACTCTTTTACATTTTATTCTTTATTTGACAAGCCAAACAGTCACTTGTATCCCTTTACAACTATATCATGTAAAGTTATTCGTTATCCTCCTGCCCGACGAAAAAATTCACCTTCGTCAGGTTCAGAAGAGTATCCGTCATAGTTCAAACTACGCAACCTCTCACCAATGCGACCATGAAATGCACCTTTACATCTACATTTGCTCAATAACTACACGTTAGGACTTATTATGGAAATAGGCATCTACACCTTTGCAGACATCGGAACACACCCGGTAACAAAAGAAAGCATTACGCCGTATCAAAGGCTGCGTAACCTGATGGAAGAAATTGAACTGGCTGACCAGGTCGGCCTTGATGTATTTGCCCTGGGCGAGCACCACCGACCTGATTATGCGGTTTCTGCACCGGCGGTAGTGTTGGGTGCGGCGGCTGAAAGAACAAAGCAAATCAAACTATCAAGTGCAGTTACAGTATTAAGTTCTGATGACCCGGTCAGGGTGTTTCAACAATTTGCTACGGTAGATTTGCTGTCGGGCGGAAGAGCGGAGATCATGGCAGGACGTGGATCCTTCGTGGAATCCTTCCCCCTCTTTGGTTACAACCTCGATGATTATGACACACTTTTCTCAGAAAAACTGGAGATGCTCATAAAGCTTAATCAAAGCGAAAAAATCACCTGGAAAGGAAAGCATACGCAAACCATCAGCAACCTCGGTGTGTATCCCCGGCCTTACCAGAATAAACTGCCTGTCTGGGTAGCCGTGGGCGGTACTCCTGAATCTGTAGTTCGTGCTGCAAACTTTGGTTTGCCCATGGCGCTTGCCATAATTGGTGGCAACCCTGCGCAATTCGGCCCTTATGCCCAGTACTACCGCGATCTTTTCAAAAAAGCAGGACACGATATGAGCAAGCTGCAACTCGGCATCAATTCGCATGTCTACATTGCTGACACCTCGCAGCAGGCACATGATGAATTTTACCCTCCTTATGCCGAAGTAATGGGTCGAATAGGAAGAGAACGCGGTTGGTCTCCGTTAAGCCGTGCTCAATTTGATGCCTCTACTGGTAAGCAAGGTGCATTACTGGTTGGCAGCCCGCAGCAGGTAGTTGATAAAATGTTGTATGAATACGAACTCTTTGGAAACACGCGTTTTCTTGCACAAATGAGCCTGGGAGCCATGCCACATGACAAGATATTGCATGCTATAGAATTGCTTGGCACAAAGGTGGCGCCCGAAGTGAGGAAGCATGTGAAGGAAAAGGAAGCCTACAGCAGATAAATAAATGCCCGGGAAAAGGTTCTGCTGCAATTGGAAAAACTTGATCAGGATGATGTTTTATAGTTGCCAACAGATACATTATTGTCTCCCTGACTTGTTGAATAAAGAATGAAAAGTAAACGAGTGATCCTTTTCTTTGCTTCCACTGGAAAAAAAGAAAACGACAAATCCATGATTGCAACGGCTGACTCATAGTAGTAATTCGGCCTGGCTCAAAAAAAATCTACTCACTTTTTTATCACCTGCGTAGTATACATTACTTTTCTGCTTTTCAATTTCTCGAAAATAATCTTTACACTCTAACGGGTAAAAGAATTGTGAGGTAAATCTGTCATGAGCTTTTGTTGCATGCCCGGTTTCTTGGCAAACGCACAAGACCTTGAAGGATATTCACCAGAACAAGACAAAGTTGTTTCCTATTTCGTAATGCACTTTTCCCGATTGCTACACTTAGCGTTTGTGCATCCTGTTATTTTCGCCCTCATTAATACTAATCCTAATCACTTTTTCCACCATAAGTAATTAAATGTTCAAACTCAACTTATATCTTCTATTTATTGAAATAATATTGTTGTCAGCTATTTCTGCACGGGCTCAAAAGCATACAGTAAGAGATACCGTAACCGACAATACATTGGAAGAGGTTATTGTAACAGCTACCCGCACCGAAAGAAAACTAACTAATGTGGCAGTGCCTGTAACAGTCGTAAATCAAAAAACGATTCAGCAAAGCGGCTCTTTAAGATTGAATAATATTCTGCAGGAACAAACAGGCTTGTATATAACCAACGACTTTGGTAATGGTGTGCAGGTACAGGGGTTAAGTCCGATTATGTATTGATATTGATAGATGGAGAACCGCTTGTTGGCCGCAATGGCGGCGTGTTGGATTTGAACAGGATTACCGTAAATAACATTAAACAGATTGAGATTGTAAAAGGACCTTCAAGCAGTTTGTACGGCAGCGAGGCGATGGGCGGAGTAATTAATATTATAACGCAACAGGGCAAACAAAATACTTTAGATGCGAACCTTCGTTACGGCAGGTATAATACAACTGATGAAAATATTACGGGCTCATACAACTATAAAAAGTGTAGCCTGTCGGCATTTGTAAACCGCAACAGCACCAGTGGTTACGACTTTGACTTAAAGGATGCCGGGCAAACAGTAATGCCTTATCACAGCTATACAAGCCAGGTAAAACTGCAGCAGCAAATAAGCAATATTATGAAAGCCGGCATTTCGCTTCGTTACTATTATGAAAAACAAAATGACCTGTACAGCGCAGGAACCGACATTGCAAAAGGAAGTCCGAAAGTGAATGAATACAACATCAATCCTTACCTGCAGTTCAGGTTCAATAATACTGTTCAAACCATTTTCCGCGGCTATATTTCACAATTTCAAACCGATACAAAAGATTATTTACAACACAGCGACAGCCTGTATTACAATGATTTTTTCCAGCAGCGTTTTCAGCGAATAGAAAACCAGACCGATATAAAAATAATCGCCGACAACGACCTTACTATCGGTGGCGGCTACACCTGGGAAAGGTTGAACACCAACCGTTACAGCGGCATCCGTACCAACAACATCAGCTACATATACCTGCAAAACGAGCATCGCTTTGGTAAGGATATAGCATTCATTGGCGGCATTCGTTACGACAACAATGCTGCTTATGCAAGCCATGTAAGCCCTAAGTTAGCGGTGCACATAAAGGCAACTGATAAACTAAGCTTCAATGCATCTTTTGGAGCAGGTTTCAAAGCTCCTGATTTCAGGCAGTTGTATCTCAACTTTACCAATAATGCAGCAGGCGGTTATACCGTTTATGGCGCCAATGAAGTTTCTGTTCAGCAGTTACAACAGCAGCAACAGGCAGGCATATTAACCAGCATCACACCATTTGGCTACCAGTTAAAACTGCTGAAACCTGAATATTCAACAGGGTTCAATCTTGGCGCTGCTTACCAATTAAATAAAAAGGTTTCGGCTAAAATCAACCTGTTTAGAAACGATATCGAAAACCTCATTGTTACAAAAATTATCGCATACAAACCTTCCGATGCAGCCGTTTACAGCTACTTCAATATCAACAGCGCCTTAACCGAAGGTGCGGAAACAGACATCAAATATCAATTAACTAAGCAACTGAGGCTCGAAGGTGGTTACCAGTTTTTAATAACCGCCGATAAAGAAATACTCAAACAAATAAAAGCCGGGCAGGTCTTCGGAAAAAAAGAAGGCTCACTCATTTCAGAACTCCTCAAGAGAAGTGATTATGGCGGCTTGCCCGACCGCAGCAAACACATGGCGAACCTAAAATTATTTTACGAAAACAAAACCTGGTTTGCCACTATCAGGGGTTTGTACAGAAGCCGCCGGGGCGTTGCCGATGCAGATGGCAACCTTATTTTAAACAGGAACGATGAATATGCAAACGGTTATGTGCAGTTAAACCTAAGCGGTGGCAAATCCTTCAGCAATGGCATTCAGCTAAAAGCAGGTATAGACAACCTGACTAACTACCACAACGAAAGATATATCGCCAGCCAGCCCGGCATCACTTATTACTTCAGCATAGCGTATCAATTTTTTAATAACAAAAAACAACAATAATCATGATGAAAAGAAGTCTATTCCAGCTTTCCTGTATTTCTGCTTTTGCATTGGCAACAGTTACTTCCTGCAAAAAAGATGACGTTGCTCCGGTTGTACCCTTAACTGCCACACAGAGTAAAAACTTTGTTGCCGACCCAGCCATCAACAGCAATCACTTCGCATTCTATTCGATAGAAAGAAATGAAACCGTTCCTTACACAGACTCAGCTACCACTAAATGGGACATTGCTTTCCGAAGCACTAACATACTTACCAATGGCGGCACCAGCGGTACCGGGGCGGGGGGCGCTTTTGTACACAGGTCTGTAAGCTTCGACACCTACACCTCTATTCCCGCCGACTCTGTTTTTCGTACCGATGTCAATACAACTCCTGCTTATGCAATCCCCACCGGTTCAGGCAATGGCTGGTATAACTACAATCAAAGCACCAATGTTATTTCACCCATTCCCGGCAATATTATTGTCGTGCGCACAGCATCAGGTAAGTATGCCAAGTTAGAAATTTTAAGTTACTACAAAGATGCACCTGCCACTCCAACCTCTGCCGATGTGCCGCGTTATTATACTTTCAGATTTATTTACCAACCCAATGGATCAAAAAAATTTTAACTAAAGCAACTGCTTTAAGCATCTGCTCTGTTTTCAGAAAGACTTTTTTTTGGTTACCGGCATTTGTTCTTTGATGAATCATCGTTGCGTCGCATTACGTTCGTCGCCAAACCAATGTGCAGCTTTTCTTACGTTGTATTAGCAGAGACATCAGCCATGCTTACAGGTACACTCTCGTGCTGTTGTATACCATTCAGCAGTGCGAAGCATTTTATAACAGCACGCATATAATTCCTGAGGTTGTACGGAACGCCTGCAATTGTGTTGATGTAAGGAACACCAACAGAGGCAAAACATCAATTGTTTCATGCAAATAAAATAACGTTTAAATTTACAGCTCACGTTTTTCAACTATGCAATACAATATTTCAGAATTTAACCATCTTATAAAGAATCGGCGTTCCGTTTTTCTTAATCAGCTTAATCCCGGTAAACCTGTAGATGATCGTATTATAAAGCAGGTTTTGGAAAATGCAACGTATGCGCCAACGCATGCTAAAACAGAGCCGTGGCACTTTGTAGTTTTTAGCGGCGAAGGCAGGCAGAAGCTTGCAGATTTTCAAAGCGCACTATATAAAGAAGAAGTGGGAGAAAAATTTACTGAAGGCAAATACCAAAACCTTCAAAAGCAACCTTTACTTGCTTCGCATATTATTGCTATTTGTTTAAAAAGACATCCTTCTGCCAAAATACCTGAGATAGAAGAAGTAGAGGCTGTAGCATGCGCTGTTCAAAATATTTATTTATCTGTTACTGCTTATGGCCTTGGTGGTTATTGGTCGAGCGGCGGTATTACTTATATGGCAAAGGCCGGGCCCTTTTTCGGTCTGCAGCAAAATGATAAGCTGCTTGGTTTCTTTTTTATTGGGCATGTCGCCACACCTTCTTTACCTGTACCAAGAACTCCTTTAGAAGAAAAAGTTACATGGATTAATGAGTAATAAGACAATGATTGTCAAATCCTCCTGTATTATTTGCTGCTTTATTAAAGAAAGCTTAAGTGTGGATATGTTCTTTTCTTTCAGACAACGTCCTGGTATATGCAATGCGAATTACCTTCTTTCATAAGTTCGGATAATAACCACCAAACTCGTTTCCTTTCTCTTTCCCTATTCCGTAAACTTATTTCCCTATCCGGCAAATGTAGCTCGCATTTTTATAGCAGTTTTGTTGCTTGATAATATACAATATGAACATCAAAAATGTAATTAGTGTGACGATAAGTGGTTTAATAGCCATCAGCGGATATTCGCAACCAAAGAATGAACAACAAGCCATTAAAAGCCTGTGCGGTTGTTATGAAGTGGATTTTAAATACGCCGAAACTTTTGCACTTGATTCAGCTTATAAGTTTCACCCCCGCTACCATACAGGCGGCCTGGAGTGGATTGTGGCTGAAGAAGCAGGCGATAAAAAATTTATACTGCAACATTTGCTCGTCATCAGCGACTCCATGGTTATAAAACATTGGCGCGAAGACTGGGAATTTGAAAAAAACGACATTTGGCAGTTTAACCACGATGCAGTGTGGAAACATGTGGCAGACAACAAACAAAAAGTAAAAGGTCAATGGACGCAAACCGTTTGGGAAGTAGATGATGCCCCGCGCTACCAGGGCAGCAGCAACTGGGTAAGCTCAAACGGCAAATATTATTGGGAGAACACCACTGATGCACCATTGCCACGAAGAGAATATACCAAGCGCAGCGATTATAATGTAATGCAACGCACCAACCGTATAGTAGTAACCGATACAGGCTGGCTGCATGAACAGGACAATAAAAAAATCATTCGTAAAGATGGCGCACCAGATACTTACCTGGCGGAAGAGAAAGGCTATAATACCTACATAAAAACCGACTACAGCAAATGTAAGCAGGCTGCTGCCTGGTGGCAAAACCACAAGCAATTCTGGAGCACCGTTCGTCAATCGTGGGAAGAGGCAATGAAAGACAAGAACAGTATTAAGCTTGTTTCGAAAGTTAATGGCAAGCTGCTGTACGAGCAACTGGACGATCTTGAATCCGAAACACTCACCAGCGCACAGCAAAAAGAAAAAATAAAAGAAGCGGTAAGCAAACACATAGATAAAACGGGAGTGAAAACTGTTGCGGCAAATACTCCGTCGGTGTATTAATTATTAATCTGCTGAGCTTCACACTTTAGATAAGTGACGTAACGATGTTGAAGGTCTTACCCTTATGCTTATCTTACAACTCAAACAAAAAATCTATTTACTCCTTCGATTATAGTCAACCCTTTGGATGAATTTATCGCTGCACAAAGAAATCGAGTACAAGAGTGCGACGCAACGGCTGCTCAACCGGAGTTTCCTTCTGCCGGTTCCATAAAAATTTGTTTTACATTTCTCTACATCACCATCAGGCTGCAGCCTCTTATATCGCTGTTGTCTCTGCGGCCTGCAACTTCAAAACTGCCGTCTTCAAAAATTCTTCCCACATCGTCTGTTGCTATAAAACTGCAACTGTACAGGTTTGCAAGGTCAATTACATTAATCAATCCTCTGCCCTTTTCTGTTATCAGCAGCGGATCGTCTTCGTCTCTTACCAGTATTTGCATCCAGGGAACGGTGTTGAAAATACCGTGACCGAACG
>CAXUMK010000107.1:12318-17323 GCA_964251885.1 uncultured Segetibacter sp.
GGTCATTCCATACTCAGAGTGAACAGCAGGAACCTGCAATTGATTTTGCAGAATGGCATGCACTTCTTCCCTAACCATTTCTCTTCGCCGCCCTTTCATTCCACCGGTTTCCATAACCGTCGTATAGCTGAGTTTCATCGGAAATTGTTCGGCAAAATCGAGCAAAGCAAAAGTCACCCCTATCAGCAAAGTCTTTTGTTTGTTTGCTTCAAGTTCTTGTAAAACGTTGGCAAGTTTTTCAAATTCATACAAATAAAACCCGCTCTCAGCATGCGCAGAAAGTTTTATTAACTCTTCAACCATCATGATAAGTGACGAACCTTTCCTTTCTAAATAAGATGGCAACAGGCCGATAATGCACCAGTCTGCAGGGTCTCCATAAAATTTTTTAAACCCTTCTGTAAAGCTTTTAGTATACAAACTGATGTCTTTTACAAAATGCCTGCTGTTGACTGTTCCTGTCGTGCCGCTGCTTTCAAAAGCAAACTGCGGGTTAAAATTTCCGGTAACAACTGTGTGCGTTTTAAAAAAAGAAACTGGCAAAAAAGGGATCTGAGAAAGCTCTTTAACGTCTTCAACATGAACACCTAACGCATCAACCCATTGCCTGTAAACATTGTTTTCAGCATATTGAAATTGAAAAATCTGTAAGGCGTATTCTTTGAACGTGACAGGCGTCACTGAGAAAATATTGTTAACAATGTCTTTCACTACCACTGGTGCATGAATGCTTTTGACTAAATTTGAGAAGTAAATACAACTAATGAACACAAAGATATTACTTACGGTTATTGCATTTGGTTTTATGGCAGCGTGCAGCAAGAATGCATACAATACTACCCCTACACTAAAAATAAAATCATTGAGTGGTAATGTAATTCCTCAAAATGGAACCCTCACTGTCGATTTGCAGGTAACAGATAAAGAAGGAGATGTAACCGACAGTTTATTTATAAGAAAAGTAAGATTAAATAAAAAAGTGAGACCTACATTGCGCGACTTTTTTGCTCTTAAAATTCCCGACGCACCTAATACAAAGGATGGTACTGTGCGGGTGGATTTAGATTACCAGAATTATCTCGTTTCGGCTACTTCGCCCATTGAGAATGATACCCTTGTTTTAAAATTTGCATTAAAAGATAAAGCAAATCATGTAAGCGACACGGTAACTACCGGTACTATTGTTGTCATCAGGCTATAAAATTATTTTGCAGCTATTCAATAAATTTATCCGGTTATTCTTCTATGGCAATATTTATCTGGGTATTTCTGCTGTTGCTCTTTGTATTGAAACCAACCTGCTAAATCGTATTTCTCTAAATCTTTTACCCTTTTATCTTCTCATTTTCTTTTGCACTGTCATTTATTATACGATGATCTATGTGCGAAGTGTAAGAACAACAAATTATAACGACCGCACGATCTGGTATCGTAAACACCTTTCTGTCATAAAAAAAACGCTTGCGGTTACAATTGCTTTCATCATTCTGTTCCTGCTTTTTATTTTCTTTAAAAACCTGCACGCTTTCCATTTACTGCAACCATTGCAATATGTTCTCATTATTACATTACCTGTTATTGCCGGCTGGTATACATTCGTGCCTAAGCTATTTAGATTTACAAAAATCAGGCAGGTAGGATATATAAAACCTTTTATTGTCGGTTTTACCTGGGCAGGCTGGGTAACGGTTTATCCTGTAATTATGTGGCAGGTGCAAACCAATCAGCCAGCTCATCTTCATACCTTGCCGTTGTTATTATTAGGAGTTGAGAATTTTCTTTTCTTCTCAATTAATGCAATCATTTTTGACATCAAAGATTATCGCACCGACTCTCTTTATCATCTTAAAACATACCCCGTCATTTTAGGTATCAGGAATACTTTCCGTTTTGTGGTACTGCCTCTCGTTTTTACAGACCTGGTCATATTTTTCCTGTTTCAATCGCAGCAAGATTTTTCAATTCTCCAAACGTGTATTCAGCTAATTCCTTTTGCTCTTTTGCTATGTATAATAGTAAAATACAGGCATGGAAGACGGGTTTTATATTACCTTGCGGCGGTTGATGGCCTGGTATTTTTAAAGGCCTTTTGTGGAATAACCAGTATTTTATTACTAAAAAAGTAAAAATGCCAAAGTCTAAAAAAGAAAAGAAGAGTGCAGAAACGATATTGAACGAAGCTTCTCACTCCTTTTTACGAAATTATTTAAACAACCCTTCTCCCGTCGGATTTGAATATGGAGGACAAAAGATCTGGCTCGATTACCTGCAACCATACATTGATGAAAAACTGGTAGACCCTTATGGAACAGCAGTTGGAATCATAAACCCTAACCAGCCATTTAAAGTGGTGATTGAAGCGCATGCTGATGAAATAAGCTGGTTTGTAAATTACATAACAGATGCTGGATTGATCTACCTGAAAAGAAATGGCGGTGTCGACCACCAGATTGCACCAAGCAAAAGGGTAATTATTCATGGAAAAAAAGGGCCGGTAAAAGCGGTTTTTGGCTGGCCTGCCATTCACACCCGTCTTTCAAATCCCGACCAGAAAGAACCGCAGCCAAAAGTAGATAACTTATGGCTCGACTGCGGCGCCAGAAACAAAAAAGAGGTTGAAGACCTGGGAATACACATTGGCGCAGTAGTAACTTATGGAGAAGGTTTTGATGAACTGTCTTATGACCATTATATCTGCCGTGCAATGGATAACCGCATTGGCGGTTTTATGATTGCCGAGGTAGCACGTTTATTAAAAGAAAACAATGTACAGCTTCCGTATTCGCTGTATGTTGTAAATGCAGTGCAGGAGGAAATTGGCCTGCGCGGAGCAGAAATGATTGCCCGCCGTATAAAGCCGAACGTCGCAATTATCACCGATGTTACGCACGACACAACTACTCCTATGATCAATAAAATGATCGAAGGAGATTGTGTATGTGGCAAAGGTCCGTCACTCGCTTACGGCCCTGCAGTACACAACAAATTATTAACCCTGGTGCAGGAAGTGGCTGAGAAATCTGAAATTCCTATTCAGTTAAGGGCGATAAGCCGCAGTACCGGAACAGATACTGACAGCTTTGCTTATGCCAATGACGGCTGTCCATCGGTGCTCATTTCAATTCCTTTGCGTTACATGCATACTACTGTCGAAATGTTGCACAGAAGCGATATAGAAAACACGATCAAGCTGATGTATGATACTTTGCTTACACTTACTCCCGAAACGAACCTGAATTATTTGTAACCACTGAATATAAATTTGTAACTATGCGGAGAGTAACCTCTCCGCTTTTTTTATGTTTTTACAACAGGTATATAAACACAGCAAATGGCTTCTTTTTTTCATGGTCATTTTTATTATTGGTCAACTGTTTGTCAACTACAAACGCGGCATGGTCATCTCTCCTTTCTTCAGCTACGGCATGTACAGCGAGGCAATTAATACAAGGAACAGCTACGACGTTTTTGAGGTAGAGCAAAACGGGAAAAGGCTTCGCGGCCAGGATTTTACTCCGGAGCAATGGGATAAAATAATGCTGCCTTTACAATATTTTGCAGGAGTAAACAAAAGCAACCTTTTGTACAAGACAGATATAAAAAGGCTGCTAACAAAGATCCATATCTCAACAAACGATAAAAATTTTTTGTCCGCCTGCAATTACCAGCAGTTTGAAAACTGGTATCAAAATTATCTTCAGAAGATAACCGGCGAAAAAACAAATTCTTTAACCGTCAATTATCGCACTTACCTCTATCAGTCAAATACGTTACAAGCAACCCGTTCATTCCTCCCGCTTTCACAATTATGCCGTTAAACGAACAACATAGAAAACAAATCATCCGTGCTTTTTGCATCGTGTTTTACCTGCTGATGTTGCTGAAATGGAAGAATGGCTTTTTATTGTACCAGTTACAACCGGTTTTATTCAATACCCGCTTCGACCTGTTTGTATGGGTTTTTATGAAAACAGGTATTCACCAATGGCTGCTCAATAATCCTTCGGGCTGGTTAGCTTTTGATGTTGCTTTTTATTCGATGCCTTTGTTGTATTTGCTGGCGTGGTTAAAAAGTATAAAGCTGGCAAGTGCCGCAGCAGTCCTCATGCTGGTCGTCAACTATACGTATATCGAATGCTACACTTTGTATCCGGCAAACAGTATTGAAAGCTATTCGCCGTGGCTGCTTTTTCCTTTTTTATTTATGGTATCCAACCTTAGAAGCTTCTATTTCATTCTGCACGCACTCCGCTACTTTTTCCTGTTCTTTTTTGTCTCGGCAGCCGTATGGAAATTTGTACAGGGAGGTATTTTCAATATAGATCAAATGAGTGGTGTGCTCTTATTTCAGCACAAAGAATATCTCGCCTCTTCGCCGGGCTTTTGGTACACGTCATTCATTTACTGGCTCATCAGCTATCGTTACGTCAGTTACTTTTTATATGTCGCAGCCACCCTTCTCGAACTATCTTTTATCACCGGCTTCTTTACAAAAAAGTACGACCGCCTTCTTGCCGCCGCATTCATACTATTCATTCTCGCAGACATTCTGTTTATGCGCATACCTTACTGGGAAGTAAGTCCATTTCTCATAACCTTCTTATTCTCCAAATATTCTTTACCATTGGGCAATCAAAACCTCTATAAAAGCTGAGTTTTTTTGGTTACCAGCTTCATCTCTTTTTCCAGCATTCGTTGCGTCGCACACTGCAACTTTTATAGTACGATGTCGCTTTAGTTTTCCTTTTGTATCAGCTTCTCATATTCACTCAGTTCGTTCTATTGCTTTTTTTCAAAGTTAATTCCCGGTTATGCTTCGATGGCTTTACAATTGGCAAAATGCTTTTATGAAATAGACAATCCAAAAAAGAATACGCATGAAAATAAATGCAGAAGCCACAGTAGTACTGCAGCTTAATCAGGGAACGATGAAAGGAATGGGCTGTTTCATTCCTTTCTTGAATTTTCTTTGGTTACTTTCTGTGTGTCCTGAATGCAAGATGTG